>CAYGGQ010000001.1:0-34283 GCA_964349535.1 uncultured Gammaproteobacteria bacterium
TCCAAGCTTCCCCTTGTTCTGCCCTTCAAATTGTGGTTCTGGAAAGCGAATGGAGATGACGGCCGTCATTCCTTCACGCACATCTTCTCCCCCAAGGTTCTCGTCCTTCTCCTTGAGATACCCCTTATTGCGAGCGTAATTGTTCAACACACGCGTTAACGCGGCGCGAAAACCTTGAACATGCGTTCCCCCTTCTGCGTTAATGATGTTGTTGGTAAACGCATAAAGTGTTTCTTGGTAATCGTCCGTATATTGAATACCGATCGAAACGTCTGTTTTTTCCTGTTGCTTGCTTACGAAAAAAATATTTTCGTGCTTTGGTTGTTTTTTGTGGTTCAGGTGACGCACGTAGGAAGCGACTCCCCCTTCAAAATAGAAGCCGTAGACATCGTGCTGGTCTTTGGCGCGCGCGTCAATAATCAGCATCTGAATCCCCTTGGTCAGATAACACTGCTGACGATAGTGATCGAGCACGCGCTGATAATCGAACGAGGTGCCTTCTGTAAAAATGGTCGCGTCTGGTTTGAAAATAACCGTGGTTCCGTGACGCTTGCTCTTGCCTAATTCCTTGACCTTGGTGATGGGTTTCCCCTGCGAGTACTCCTGTTTCCACATCCCTCCATCTCGTTCCACGATGACCTCCAAGTGTTCGGATAACGCGTTGACCACGGAAACACCGACCCCGTGCAGACCACCGGAAATCTTGTAGCCACTTTCATCACCGCCAAATTTGCCACCTGCATGAAGTTTGGTGAGCACGAGTTCGAGCGCGGAAACTTTGTACTGCTTATGAATTTCGACCGGAATCCCACGACCGTTGTCAGAAACGGAAACACGGTCATCAGGCAACAGCGTAAGGATGATTTCCGTCGCGTGTCCGGCCATCGCCTCATCGAATGAGTTGTCCGCTACTTCACGCAATAAGTGGAACAAACCGTCTGGTCCGGTTGAACCAATATACATGCCAGGGCGCTTCCGCACCGGCTCTAGACCTTCGAGCACGGAAATTTGCTCCGCGCCATAGGCTCCTGTTTTTTTGATTTTGCTGGGTGCTTTGGGCATAGAAAACTGACAATAGGATAACAGAAAAGTGGTGAATGATCCATCACGCGTCAAGGCTTTTTGGGGACTGTGCTATCATAATCCCATGTCTGACAACCATATCATCGGTAGCGGCCTTACAGACCAGCAGCTTACGCTCGCCTCTTGGTGGACCCGTCACGGGATGAACCTGCGACGATTGGGGACGGGGACTCTCATCGGCGTCTCTGTGCTTTTTTGGGGCTTTACCCTCTGGACGGCACTTGATGTGTATGTCATCTCCTACCCCCGTGAATCTCGGATCATGCAGGTCATTGCAACAAATGGCATGCCGGCAGAAACCCTCGCGGCCATCGCCCCCCGCTCCTTGCAAACATCTCCATCCCTCGCACTCGCTTCCACCGGCAATCGGACCGACCTGCTCACACAAATCAGCAACCCCAATGCCCAATGGTGGGCTGAATTCACCTATCAGTTTATGCTTGGCGCGAGTTCCACGGAGCCTCGTGCTGGATACATCCTCCCATCGAGTCAACGGTATCTGACGGAACTAGGAGTCACCTCACCTATCATCGGGAGTGCCACCGTCAAAATTGACAATATAGAGTGGCACCGGATTAATCCGGATGATGTGGAACGAGACTACCCTGCCTTTGCGGAAAAACGCCTTCAGTTTGTTTTTGAAGACATCAACTACCAAAATGATCTTCGTTTGAATAACCAGGCGATCGGACAAACTACGTTTACGCTTCGGAATCTGAGTGCCTACGGCTACTGGTCCGTAGATCTCCCTATTGTTCTTTACCGAGCCGATACACCCATTGCTATCACCTCTCTCAACGTCCAAAACGTACTGCCTGGAGAAGCTCGGCCTCTTTCTATCCACTGGGTTGAAAATATGTCTGGTATCAGTAAAACAGATATCCACGCAAACGTGAACATCCTTGATCCAAAAAACTTCCTCTCAAGCCGGCAATTTTAGACGGGCTGCTCTCTGTCTGATAGGCTCATTTCATGCGATGGTTATTTGATTTGCTGGAGCGATTTGACTGGATCTTGCTCGCAGCCGTTCTGACACTGACAGGAATCGGTCTCGTTGCTCTCTACGGCATCGGCGTTTCGCATGAACCGGCTGATCTTTTTATTTTTTACAAACAGATGGCGGCTGGCCTCATTGGCCTCTGTCTTGTTTTTAGTTGTATCGCCTTAGACTATCGTCATTTACGCTCTTTTAGTTTCTTACTCTATCTAGGCGGAGGCCTTCTATTAACGCTTGTGCTCTTTCTTGGACAAACGGTGAACGCGACGCAAGGTTGGTTTCGTATTGGCACTCTTTCCTTTCAACCTATCGAGATCGCCAAAGTGACGTTGGTGATTTATCTTTCATCACTTTTTGTCAGTCTTGGTCATGGACGGCTGACCTGGCGATTATTCGGTTTAAGCGGCACAGCCACCTTAGTCTATGTTGTCCTCACGATGATGCAGCCGGATTTTGGCTCAGCGATGGTCCTTGTTGCTATCTGGGGAGCCCTCTGTCTTTTTTTAGGTCTCCCGCGTCGCGCCTGGATCATTTTGCCCTTGGCGGCTATCACCTTGGCAGCCTCGCTGTGGGGTTTTGGTCTCAAGCCGTATCAGCGTGATCGTATTACGAACTTTTTGAACCCTGCCTATGATGTGCGTGGAAGCGGCTATAACGCGGCACAGGCACGGATCGCGATTGGTTCTGGGGGTTGGTTTGGAAAAGGGATTGGGGAAGGCTCACAAGCGCGTTTACGCTTTTTGCCAGAGGCTGCCACGGACTTTATTTTTGCCGTGGTTGGTGAGGAGCTTGGCTTTGTGGGCGTGACTTTGTGTCTTAGTCTCTTTGGTCTCATCGGATATCGTTATATCCGCATTGCCGAGGATTCAGGCGACGATTTTGCAACGCTTCTACTGGTCGGCTTAAGCAGTATTTTTATCGTCCATGTTTTTATCAACGCCGGCATGAGCCTTGGTATCATGCCTGTGACCGGCTTGCCCATGCCCTTTATTTCGGCCGCCGCCTCCTCCTTGGCCGTGGCGTTTCTCTCCATCGCGATTGCGGAAAGCGTGGCGGTCAGACGACGTGGCGCTGATACATCGCCCCATGCTTGAAAAAACAACTCTGGCAAGATAGGATGCGTGCAGCTTAAAAACACGCGGGTATCATATAATGGTTATTATGAATGCTTCCCAAGCATTACAAGCGGGTTCGATTCCCGCTACCCGCTCCATCGAGCTCAGCTCGACTCCGCGGATCGAACAGACAAAGCTTAGCTTTGCTCGAACGGAGACACAGAGATAACCTCGTCAATCAAAAACACCCCGATGTACATCGGGGTGTTTTTAGTTAGAAATTGTAAAAAAAACCGCCAACACAGAGTTGCTGTTGGCGGGAAGCGGTTAGAGGTTCTTCAGAGCGTTTGTATACTTCTTCTCTTCTTCCTCGATCAGCAGGTCGATATTGGACTTCCTGCTCATACGCTCCTTGGCCTCCTCATCCGTGACACCTTCGACGACGACCAGGAACAGCTTCTTAACCGGATTACCATACCACCGAACGAATGCCTCCTTGCTATCGAAGGTAGCGCGGGTCTTGAGCCCTGTTGCCGGACCAGTTCTGGTGCGAAGAATGACGTTGTACATCCTAGACCTCCTTGAAGTGTGGAAAGATGGTAGTGGCATTTGTTAAAAAAGTCAAGGTTTTCCTGTCCGCCCCCCTGAGATCAACATCAAATAGTTTTGATCAAAAATCAAGCCACGTTCAATGAACGTGGCTAAAGAAATAGAGAGGATAAATCACATCTCATCTTTCAAGGAATAAACCCTGGCGTAAAAGCGTAACCATGCGAGGGCTTTTTTGTATAGCTGACCCACCCGCGAACGACTTATCTCGAACTCGGCGGCAATTTTTACTAGCTGGTACTCCTCTCGATAGGGAGGAAGAGCAAAAGACATCTTCAAGACCTTTTCCTCGCGAGGTGGCAGCTTGTCCAACACAAGAAGAATAGCATTTGTCAGGCGCAATCGTGTCACGACCTCGTCTGGCCATGGTTCTGGCTCTCGTCCCTCGGGACCGGCCAGGGCACGCCAACCGAGTTCAAAGTCATGTTCTGGCACTCCTCGCACCCACCCGTGACGCCGATGTGGCACGACGAGACACTCCTCCATGTATTGCGCGTCTTCGTAACAACTTTGCTCCGCTTGACCGAAGGCATCACGCACGAGCAGATAGGTCCCTGCTCGTTCCGGAAACAGACGCGACATCAAGCGCATGTACTCTGATCCACCACGCATGTCGCAACCGAGAAACCGAAGCAGTTGCTCCCCGCGACCCGTGAAAAGCGGGTGGTTAAAGTACAACCATCGGAACAAGCGCACGCTCCCTGATCCCTGATTGACCACAAAGTCCGGACTTGAATTCATCACGGCCCGGATCTGATGGATATCCTTAGGGTTCAGCTTTGGCTTTTCAAGCGTTCCTGCGAGCTTG
The DNA here is from genome assembly GCA_964349535.1 of uncultured Gammaproteobacteria bacterium. Taxonomy (GTDB): domain Bacteria; phylum Patescibacteriota; class Patescibacteriia; order 2-12-FULL-60-25; family 2-12-FULL-60-25; genus VGLT01. Next base: position 4,553 of record CAYGGQ010000001.1, read on the forward strand.
ATCCGGCTCACGAGAGTGACTTTTTCGATGGGCGTAGCTGTCGCACGCCGCATACGCTCTCGTGCTTTCGCATCTGGAGCAGTAGGCTGCTGTTTTTTTGGGCCCATCAGCTCGCCTGCCTCATAGACATCCGACGACCACTCCAAGAATTGCGTAGGAAGGATCGGCTGTCGCGCCAAATTCTTTGGAATCAGAATGTGAATATGCGCGATCTGCCCTTCCCACTTCGTGAGCACCCGAAAGAACTTCTGTTCGGCGCGCACGACAGAGGGGGTTGGCGACAAATCGATCAACAGCTTGCAGCGAGGAGAGTTCCACCCCTCGATCAGAACACCGACATTGATAATCGTGTCGATCTCCCCAAGCGCATACTTCCGCAAGATCTCTTTGCGATCCTCTTTTTTCGTCTCTGCCACGATCAGTTCTGGCATCGGCGTCCCATGCGGACGTGTATCCCGAAGATAACGGAAAAGTCCGTAGGCCTGCTTACGGGACGCGCAACAAATGAGCGTCGTGAGATCACGATTTTCCTTTGCGTAACGTATCTCTCGCGTCTGTTCAAAGAAGGGTGCCGCGCTCATCACTTCGCCGAGCTGGTCCTCTTGCAGCTTTCCAGCTACGACTTCGACGTGAGACGCATCCTCGTCAACCTCGTACATCCACCAACGCAGAGGCGCCAGCAAACCAAGCTCAACCGCTTCCCCCACCGTAATTTCATGGATCAAGGCGGGAAAAAAGCGCGCTAAATCCTGCACGTCATTGAACTTTGGGGTTGCTGTCAAGGCGACGCGAATTGCCAACGGATCAAAGCACTCATCAATCACGCGCTGGCGCTCTTTTGTCATGGAGCGGTGACCTTCATCAGCAAAGATCAGAGCAGAACAACGAATCTGCCAGGGGATCTCTACGCCATCTCGAAGATGGTTCTGCAGAATGTTGTAGGTTGTGACGTTGATGCCACCAATGACCAGATCTTTTTCGTCGCCGTAATAAATCCCGATCGGCACGTCTGGCAACTGCCTCCGAAAATCACTCACGGCCTGTTCGGCCAGAATTTTCTTCGGAACCATAAAGGTCGTGACAAGGCCAGCGCCGATGGCGATTTGACCCGCGACCCCCGTCTTCCCCGTTCGGGGCGGGAGAATGATCCGTCCCTTTGGGAGAGCGCTATCACGATCGTCATGTCGCATGGCAACATCAGCAATATAACGAGCAAAATCGGCGTACACACCTACCTGCTCTGGTTGAAGAGTAAACGTGGATCCCTCCACAGCACCAGCGTCCTCCACGGTACCTTCGATCCTCCTCGCAGCTGCGAGGAGCCGTTCTGCCATTGTTTCGGTCTGACTGATCGCCTCGAGCAGAGCCATGGCTTACCTCAAGTTAAAAGGTCCATCCCTTCATCCGCATTCAAGCGAAGTAAGGAATAGTCTATCTAGCCAGTATTTTAGGAAAAAGTCAAACGGGCCTGATCGGCCTTGCTCAATCACTCATCCCCTGTTAATATTCCCCCACTTAAAACACACGCCAGTTTAGCTCAGTTGGTAGAGCAATGCTTTCGTAAAGCAGAGGTCCCGGGTTCGAATCCCGGAACTGGCTCCATCCCCCTTTCGCGAAAGCTTCGGGGGGTTTTTGTTTATATAAATTTTAAATACCTCTTCACATCCGCTCGCTGCAGCCGTTCTTCAATCGCCTTGTCCACGGCTTTTACGTCATTTTTTTCCTGAAACAGTTTTTGCATGAGCACATCTTCCAAGAGCGCGGGTCGCATGACAAGTTGTTTAAAATCGCTCTCGGTCCAACCAAATTGTTCGTGCAGCGCGCTGCGAATCTCACTGATGCTTGAAGAACTCGCTTTTGCGACAAGTCCATCGTACGCGCGGTCAACGTCGAGTGGGGTCACGACAATCTTTTTTTCGGCCGCCAAATCCTCGACCGCCGCCGCCCGCATCATTCGATCAAGTGCCTGCGCGCGAATGGTGTTAGTAACTTCCGTGGGGAGGCCTTGCAGACGCGCGGTTGGACTTGCGAGAAAACGACGATCCGCGTCGAGCTGAAACAGATAAGCGGTATACGTGATCTTTTGCGTGCCTACTTTTGCCGCGGGAACCTGAAAAACGCGAGCAAAGCCTCGAGCCGCTCGCCCCTCCCATTGTCCATGAAAGATGCCGTACGTGAACACCGTGCCAGTCAAAGCAACCAAAAGTACGGCAAGAGCAGCAAGCGATGACGCTAACCAGTGTTGACGAAAGCGTTGGATCAAAGAGAGCATAGCTTAGTTTAAAGAGTAGGTGTTGGAAAAAAGTAGTAAAACCATTGTTTTGGATTTGCGAACGGCCCATGGTCTTTTACGGCTGATAAATCACCAATGGGTTCATCCTCCTTTTGTTGTCCCTCTTGCCACGATAGAGGCTGACCGTCCGCGTTCCGTAACACAATGACGCGTTCTCCTGGTCTTTGCAATCCAAATCGTGAACGCGCCTGTTTATCTAACTCGTCTGCCGAAGCGAGGCGATCGATCAGTTGTTTTAACTGACCCTTCCTTCCTTCCAATTCCGTGACTTGTGCCTGTAACCCGCGAATCTCCTGGTTCACCTGCCACACATGGTATGTTTCTCGCACGGTTGAAACCCCGGCCATTAAAAACAACGCCGCACCAACAGCAATCACCAAAGGCCATCGCATGACCTGAAGAATTCCCGTGCGCGGCGCCTGGCGAGGTGTCATAGGTCCGTATCCTGTCCCGATTTGCTCGCCGCGTTCTTCCGTGTTTGCAGTAACGATTCCACGGCAAACAGAGTCGCCGCGTCTGCGGCAGTGAGCATAATTTGCACGCGGTTCAACTGATCCGTCGTCTCTTCTTTTTCCGTCTGCTCTTGCGTCCCATTGCGTACCTGATTGATCAATTCTCTTAACGCAACGGGATTTGGCAGATGTTGTACACGCACATCCGTGCTTGCCTCCCCTGTTTTTACCTTGATCGCGCCCATGCCCCATACCATTTCCCATAGGCCGCGCTTTCCAAGCAACACGTCATCAATTTGATGCAAGGAAATTTCATCGACCCGCCTTCCTCGCAACCCTTGTGGCTGCGCATGCAGTACACGATGAGAGGTGATCAACAAAACTTTATTTTGCCATTGCAAAAAAACACGCAGAGCCATAAACACACCGGCACACTCCAATGCAAGAAAAAGAAATATCCCAGGCCACCCCGCTTTCATGAGGGTGAACAAAAAGAAAAATGGAATCACGAGCACCAGTGCCGCCGCGCATAAACGTGGCCATAAGGTCACGCCATGCGCGCGGACAACCGCGTACACTTTTTCTCCCTCAATCGATGAAACCGCATCACGCCAACGGAAGAGCATAGGCTAAAAACTATACGTGAAAAATGAAACAATGGCGAACGCAATCGCTAACCCCAATGTTCCCATGGCAAACGGAACGAAGAGCTGCAGCCCTGCAAGTTTTGCCGTCAGCAACAGCCCGACACCGATCACCTGCAACGTCATCTTGATCTTCCCATATCCATTGGCGGAAATAATATTCCCCGTGCGGCGGTTCCGATGAAAGGCACCAATAATAATCGCCAATTCCATCGCAAGGATAATCAAAGAAAACCATATATTAACCTCACGCGCGACAAACAGCACCACGACGGACGCAATCAAACATTTATCAGCCACGGGGTCTGCAATCGTCCCCCACATGGTGATCTGCTTACGCACACGGGCAAGTGATCCATCCAGCGCGTCGGTAAATGCCGTGAGGAGAAAGAGGACGAGCGCCGCTGGCCAGTGTTCTTTCCATAACGCGTAGAGAACGAACGGTGTCATCACAAAACGCAAAATCGTCAGATGGTTTGGGAGAACGGAACGCGGGATCAAACGCAAAAACGTTTTTGCAAAAAATTGGTCGTGCGGAAAAAAATGAATGTTTTCGTTGGTCATCAACATAGCGTTGCTCCGTTTTTTTACTTACTCTGCCTGCGCGATCGTGACCGCCACTGGCTTCACCATGCCTATGTACTCGCGATACTTGGCAACGTACTCTCGCGTTTCCTTCCTTAACGACGCGTATTCCTGCAATTGACGCTCCGTGACGACTTCTGTTTGCTGCTGCTTGGTCTCGGCGAGTGTGTTTTTGAGCGTCTTTACTTTTGTTGCGTCTGTTTCTCCTTGTAAAGCCGCTTTCGTTTTTTTGATCGTAGCCGCCAATTTTTTTTCTTGCGCCAACAACGTTTTCACGTCTACGGGACGTGCCTTTGCCCACTCATCCTGCCATGCGGTAATCGCACGACGTGTCCGTATGATGCCGCCATTGTAGGCTGCCGCAAGATATTCATTGACCTGTTCGGGGTTTGTGGAAAACCGCTCTCGAATTTCCTTCGGCAATTCGGCTAAACTTGAATCAAGATAAGCAATTTGCGCTCGAACCGCATTGCGCGGATCACGCATCCCCTTTTCAAAGTCCTTGATTAAATTGAGCTCTGTTCGCTTTGCAAAGGCCGCGTAGGTTTTAGGAATGAACTGCACTAATCCCAAAGCACCTGCCGTGGATTTGGAATAGGCGTACACGTCTTCTTGGTTTCCAGCCACGACCACGAAAAAGGGCTGCAACGCCTTTTCTTGATTTCGTACTAGATCCGCATGGTCTGTGTGCTCAATCACCATAATCCCCTTTACCAAATCGGCGCTCACCACATCCGCCATTAACTGACCGGGAAACGCACGCGACCGGACACCGTCCTGCCGAAGCTTGTTGTAAGCATCGTTGATAAAACCATCCATCGTCTCCCGGCCGATCGCGAGCAGCTCTGGTGTCCTTAAAGCCACGGCGTCTGGCGTATACAAGACGTCCTGACCTTCATACACTTTTTTTCCCTGATACGTCACCTGCGTCACGATGGGATAAATCACCGCGACCACCGCTTTCCCATCGCCGACCAGATATTCCGAATTCACGCCATTCGTGCGTTTCACTCTCACCGTTAAGTTGTGCGGATTTTTTAGTATCTTCACGGCAACACCAGACTTCAAAATCTCTACCAGTTGTATTTGATCCGTGACTCTATCCCAAACAGCGAGCGTGACGTCACGCGCCTCCTCTATTGTTTTATAGCGCTTGATGGTTTTGTCTGTTTTTTTTCGCTCCACGATCAACGCGGCGAGCTGCGCCCTCCCCCGTTGAATCGCAAGCCAAAGCCTGTCCTGTCGCGGATCTGCTCCCGTAACTTTACTCGCGACACCGGTATCCACGAGTGGCAATGCCGTTCCGTTCAACAGGGCTAATAAATGTTCTCGCGTGGGTGCTTTGATGCCAGACGCTGGATGATAAAAAGTTCCGTCTGCCATCTGAAGCATCACGGGCTCCGTCTTCAACGATGCCTCTGCCGTGCTGGTCGACGCAGGAACAACGGATGCTAACGACGTTTCCGAGGACGCGACCTCTGCAAAAGCTCTATACGGCATCAGACAACTGCCTGCAGCAGCAAAAAAAATAAGCGAGACGAGTTGAAAGCGCATACAACTGACTATATTAGCGTTTGCGCAGACAACTGTCTAGCGGGAAGAAGGGGGGCGTAGGCGACGTTCTCGTTGCGAAATCAACCGCAACGCCTTAGAGAGCAGCCTGTCTAAATTACGGTAGCCGCTCGTATCAAACGCCTCATGCGCACGTACCCATGAAGCGATCCAAATAGCCCCTTCCCCGGTCATGATTTCTTTTGCGTCTGCCGGTGCTTCAAACAAGAAAAAATGAACCGTTTTTTCAATCAACGTGCCCTCACTCCGAAAACGAAAAGAGGTTCGGCCGATCGGCGCGATAAATCGTAACCGATCGAGTCCCGTTTCCTCCTTAATTTCACGTACAGCCGTTTCAACAAGATTTTCTCCTAATTCCTGATGCCCCTTTGGGAAGGTCCATCGTTCGTAAGGGTCTTGAATGAAAAAAATCTCGAGATGACCAGCGCGCCGACGATAAATAATGCCACCAGCGGAGACTTCCCGACGAAAAGCCGCTTTACGGCTTTGTCGATGTGGCCTTGACGGGCGTGGCGGGTGTGGACGTCGCGGTGCCTGTGAGGACGGCGATGGCGTAGTCGAGTTGTGGATCTCGCTTGGCGTCATAATCTTCTGGCGTGCGTTCTACAACAATGTCGGGCTCTAAGCCGGCCTTGTTGATGGTTCGTTCTTTTGGCGTCACCCATTCCGCGATGGTGATCTTCACGCCGGAACCATCTTTAAAATCTTGGTAATCCTGAACGGATCCCTTCCCAAATGTCTTGGTGCCTAGGATAGTCGCTTGTCCGTGATCCTGCAAGGCGCCCGCCACAATTTCGGAAGCGCTTGCTGATCCTTGATTCACTAAAACGATCGTGGGCACTCCCGCTAGGAATGCCGGACCTCTTCCACGCAGTTCCTGTATGATCTCCCCTTGCGCGCGCTCCTTGACGACGAGGTTCTCCCCAACCCATGCCCCCGCAACGATAAGAGAAGTCTCCAAAAAACCTCCTGGGTCATTGCGTAAATCCAATATGATGCCTTTCACGTTTTTTTGTTGACGGATCTTATTTACCGCCTCCATAAAGCCTGCTTCCGTGTCTCCGTTAAAATGCGTCATCTCGATATAGGCGATGCCTTGTGGCAGCATTTTGAAACGCACACTCTTAATCTGAATTTGATCGCGCGTGAGCGTTACATCAAACGGAGGTTTTTTCTGACTTGGACGAAAAATGGTCAACGTTACCTTGGTTCCGCGAGGACCTCGAATCAAGCTCACGGCTTTTTCCGTCGTCATCCCAACGGTTTCTTCTTTGTTGATTTTGATGATCGCGTCACCCGAAAGCAAGCCCGCTCGTTCAGCCGGCGTATCTGGCAACGGAGCGATCACTTGCAGCTGATCATCTTTAATGCCGATCTCGGCACCAATGCCTTCAAATTTTCCATTCAGTGCCTCACGAAATTCCGCAGCACCTTTTGGTTCAAAGTAGGTGGTATAAGGATCCCCCAAGCTCCCAGCAAGTCCCGCCATGGCTCCATAAAAAAGCGTTTTGTCCGTGACGGGCTTCAGATAATATTTCTCTTTTAGGATCTGCCACAAATCCCAGAATTGTCGAAAATCAACGTCCTGCAATTCAAAATCTTGAGGCGTTGGGTCGCCAACCCCAATGATTTGCCCCGTGCCTGGCACGCGAAAGGTCAGCGCCTTGGCAAGCACCCCTGTCCGATCATGAAAGACATAACCGCCCAAACCAAAACCAACTACGAAGACGGCCAGCAGGCTCAAGATAGCCGCGGCGTATTTCTGCATAAAGGACTGATGGGACATAAAATTTATTTTACTCTTTGATCAAACGGATATCCGCACCGACCGCCTGCAAGCGTTCGTCCAGTGCTTCGTATCCACGATACACCATTTCCGCATCATGGATGATGGTCTCCCCTTCTGCAATAAGCCCAGCAAGCACCATCGTCACTCCGGCGCGAATATCAAGACTTCGAATTTCCGTGCCACGCAACGTCGTTGGTCCGCTGATCACGGCACGATGCGGGTCCGCGATGATCGCGTTTGCCCCCATTTTGATAAGCTCGTGGAGATAACCAAGACGGGCTTCAAATAAAGGGTCGTGAATTAAAGAAACGCCGTGACACTGGGTCGCGAGCAAACCAAAGGGGGCTTGTAGATCTGTAGGAAACCCCGGATAAATCATGCTCTGTAACTTAAAGGCGTTCATACGACCAATGCCCTGCACGCGAAAACTTTTTCCTGACTGTTCATGATGAATACCGATGCGGGTCAGCGTCGTACGTAAAGCATCAAGATGCTCTGGGATCACGGGGTCCATCTCGATATCGCCATGCGTCAAAGCTGCGGCCACGGCAAACGTGCCGACTTCCAACATGTCTGGAATAACGTTCCAGGCTTTTTTTGACGCCTGCAAAGAACGCACACCTGTGATTTCTAAATCGTGCGTCCCAATCCCCTTGATTTTAGCGCCCGCCGCATTCAAAAAACGACAAAGATCTTGGACGTGAGGTTCCGCCGCTGCCAAACGCACGGACGTGTGTCCTTGAGCTGTTACCGCCGCCATAATTAAATTTTCGGTAGCCGTCACGCTAAACTCTGGCAAAACAATGTAGCCACCGACCAACTGTTTTGTTTGCAAGCGCAGTCCTCGTCGGTCTTCGTCTGTTTCGACCGTCGCGCCCAATGCTTGAAGTGCGAACAAATGCGTATCGATCGGACGATTCCCGATAATGTCGCCACCTGGTTCTGGAACCACCATTTTTTTAAAACGCGCCAACATCGGTCCTAACAGCAAAATCGAGAAACGAATTTGCTTCATGGTTTTTTTATCCAACTTTGATGGATCTATTTCCTTTGTATCGATCAAAAGCTCATGCGGACCCAACCATTCGACGCGCGCTCCCATCTTTTCCAAAATCTCCAAAAGACGTAGCACATCCAAGATACGAGGAACGTTTTTAAATCGAACGGGACCTTGAACGATAAGACTGGATGCAATCAAAGGACCAATCGCATTTTTTGAACCATTAATCGGAACACGGCCTCGGAGATGGTTCCCGCCTTGGATCAACATGCGCATAGGAGAAGAAGTAATGACGAAAAATCTTTCCCAGTGTACCCTCTCCTTATCACCCTGTCGAGACATGCCCCAACCTTCTTTGTTTCGAAAAATACTGCCTTGGTTATTCGTCGCCGTCTTTTTCCTTTGTGCCCCCGTGCTTCTTTTGTACACCTCGGGGTATCGTTATAATACAAAAAAGAACCAAGTCGAACGGAACGGGACCATCATCCTCGACTCAACGCCAAGCAACGCTCGTATTTTTTTGGATGGAAAGATGATGAGCGCGACCACGCCAACAACCCTTCAAAACATTACTCCCGGTTGGCACCACCTCCGTATTGAAAAAGCCGACTATACAAGTTGGAGTAAAAATTTAGAAATTCACGCGGAGCAGGCGGTGTTTGCTAACAATATTTGGCTTTGGAAAAAAATCTCTTCCCCTGCTCCTCTGGTCGTTGGTGGGCCCCTGACACGCCTTAAAGCAGATCCGTTAGATCGACATCTTGGGTTTTTAATGGAGACGAGCACCTCGACGCAGATTGGTTTTTGGATCCCCGATTTATTATCCTCCTCTGCCCTCATCGCCGTACCACCCCTGTCGCGCGCCACCTCTTCCCTTGCCATACTGTCTTCTCTGCGCTGGAACGATGATGGGCGCTACTTGATCGTGGGTGGCACCACGCTGAACGAGCCCGCCTGGTGGTCTGGGGTAGAGGCTAGCAGTCGTCATGTACAGGCTTTACCCTCTGGACTGTACCGCTGGTCTGGTAAAGAGCTCGTAGGGTCTGATCTACAAGCACACTACCGTTTAACCCCTCAAACAGGGGCCTTCAGCCGCACCACCATTCGCGATCCACTTCTCCTCGATGAAGAAGGCTCCTACTCGCTCAACAGAAGTACCACAACTCACTCCCTTGTTTTAACGGACCGACTCTTGTGGAACCGTTTTTTTTCACTCCCCTCAGGCAATTGGCGTTTCATGGAACGGCAACGCGCGTTTCTCCTCTTGCATGATCAAGATCGTTGGCTTGCGATCAATCCACAGTGGTATCGTGAACCCTACGCGGGGCGCCTCACCGGTGATGAACCTCGTTGGCTGCCAGACGCTAAAATTCCAACAGCCCTCTTCCTCAATCAAAATGAGCTTTGGTTGTGGGCGTTGGGTGACGAGCCCACCCTGCTGTGGCGTCAAAGCGATCCCCTCATTCAGGCAGCCTGGCATCGCGGCGGTGAGACCGTTTTTGTCGCGACGTCACGCACCCTTTTCGCTCTTGATCTGGATGATCGAGATGGACGTCTTACGACACCCATCGCCGCCTTCGATCAAATCTACGATTTCACCATCCTCGACAAGGTTCTCTATGTTGCGGCGCGTAAAGACGATCAACGCGGACTTTGGAAAATTGAGGTCGAGTAAATGCTCTTCGCGATTTCTCGTGCCTGCTCATCGGAATCATACGTTTTTCCAGGCCAGTGTTTCAAACCATCATCCGCGTAGCGTGGAATGATGTGGATATGGAGATGCGGAATCACCTGACCCGCGACCGAACCTTCATTCTGTTCCAGATTGAACCCTTCCACCTGAAGCCCCTCCTTGATCGCCCGCGCAATTTTTTGTGTTGCTATGATCCAGTGCTGTGCCGTTTCCGAGTCACAGTCTAAAAACCCTTGGCAGTGTTTTTTTGGTACCACAAGCGTGTGGCCCAAGTTGATGGGATGAATATCAAGAAAAGCGTATACAAAGTCATCTTCGTAAACGGGAACAGAGGGGATTTTTTTGGCAATGATTTTACAAAAAAGGCAATCCGTCATACCGCACTACTCTACTCCTGTTATGGCCGTGAGAAAAGAAAGGACGCCTGCAAGCACCACGACCCAAAACAAATCTAAAAATGGTAGAACGGATCCCGGGGTCAGCCTCTCCATAACGGTTAACACAACGGCAAGAACAACCACGGCATAGGCGGTTTGACGTAAAAAAACTCGACACCCCGTAGCAATCGTCATAGTCGTTTTAACATACTCACGATCTCTTCCTTTAATGTTTGCGCCCAATCCTCCCAGCGGACAGCAGGTCGTTCGTAACGTAATTGAACACTTCTGATATCCAAAGCACCATTTCTAGAAAGAATCGCCGGAAGAGAAAGAGAAAACTTTAATCGATCGGGTAACGGTCTCGTCAGGTCAAATGTCGTATGCAGTTTCCACCAGCCATCCCCCAAGGATTCAGGCTGTTGATAGGGAGTCACGATGGCATCAATCCCTTCTTCTAACGGAAGCGAGGCGTCCGTGAGGCGACGTGGATAGGGTAAAAACAGTGTCTCGGGCGACAAAGCGACATACCCATCCCCGATCACTCTTACGTCCCCTTGCGGCAAGGTCAGCGTGACAGGACCTCGCCGTTCCGTAGGCAGACGACTCAAAGGATACGCCTGATGTGTTTTCAATATTTTCACCGTCGCCTGCCCCAAGTGAACGGCTTGTAGCCCTTCTGGATGCACCGTTTGTACATTGATGTGTTGCGAGTTGGTCCATACGCGAAGTCCCGCGGATGTAGTCGCGTACCCAACGTTATCACCGACGTAAAAGCGCGAACCAAACACCCAATGCCTTGCCGATGTCGCGATGCGGCGTATAAAAACATCGTCGTCCATAATCAACGAGAGACGATACACGCCGGCCTTCAGATTTCCGATATGAACCTCCTTTCGAAAGGTCTGGTCCGGACGGGTATCGAAACGTCCACTGGAGGCAACAGCCTCCGTCCAGACGGTCTCCTCCCCACGACTCACGCGAATCGCGACGATACTTCCACCGCGTTTTCGGTTGACGTCTTGCAGATCGAACTCAAAGTTGATTTCTCCATCTGTAGGAATGAGATAGAGGTCATGCGCTCCGCGTAGTGAAACGTTGTATTCGCGCGTCATGGCAGATGCATCCATCCTCTCTGGAACGGTTGTGGTCGCGTGCCAGAAAAGAAGTCGATCGGGATCTGTCGTCAATAACGCTTCGTCAGGTACGCCGTCTCTCACATACCCATGCACGCCTTGCTTGACGACCGGATGCCATCCTTTGCTTAATGCTTCGCTCCAAAACGGATGCATTTCAAACGCAAACGTAGCGGGGTCGCGCAACACGCCAAACTCGACCAGCGGTTGTCGTGTCGGTCGCGCTTCCATCGTCACTTCGACCTGATCGTAGGGCCCAGGCAAGCGGGCACTTGCATAAACGGGTTCATGAAAAATCCGCTGACCTATCCATCCCTCTGGCTGCAAGCCTGGTGGCGTCACGCGCTGACCGGGTAAAAAAGCGTCTAACCATGGACTCGTTCCATCAGCGACAAAACGATAGGTCGTGACACCACTCGGAGGAAATCGCAATAGACACAACCAAACAAGGACGCCGCAAACGGCGAACCATGGAATGACCAGAAGAGGCCAAGCAATCCAGCGCGATAAGGTCATGGGAGGGTCAGCACTAAACGATAAAGACGCTCGCGACCAAAAGATGCAAGTTCCTGTGCTTCTACACCAACGGCATACCACGCATCTTTTTCAGCTTGTGACAGTGGACGGACAAAAAGCCCTACCCGCAGACCTGTCCGCTGACGCAACCAACGCGCAACCGCCTGCTTATTTGGTAGTGGAGATACCGCGCGAAACAGTGGGAAAAATATTTTGTCGGAACGTTCTGATAAAATAAGATCTCCGGGAGAAAACAGTTGCTGGACATCACTTCGAATCGTTGAGTACCGAATGAGTTCTTTTCGCGTATACAGCAAACCCTCATCATCTGCTCCCAACGCCTGAAAAATACCAAAGAGGGACACACAGGTAGCAAGCGAGGGCAGCAACCATGGAACAAATCGCTTCCACCGTACGCGTATCCAGATGTAAGCAAAACCCAAACCACCAAGCCATGCGACGGGTAAAAAATATCGAAGAAAGGAATTACCTATCGTTGCCGTGACCGGACCAAAGCGATCGCGATAGAGACCGCTTCCGTAGATGATGAATAAAACAAGGAGGGTCCACGCAGACAGCCAGACGATCGCCTCACGTCGTCTGATCGCCGCTCTCTGCTGACGCAGCCAAAAATAGGTACACGCGACGCCGCCCATGACAAAAGTCCATAACCACAGCTTTTGAATAAAGAACGTCCAGACATTCCAGAGCGCAATTTTTATGTTCAATCCATAGGGGAGCCAAGGCTGCGCTGATGTTGGTACCACCTCTGGCGCAATAGTCAGCGTTGGCGCTTGATCCAGCGGGGTGACATTACCAAGCGCATGATAACCAAACTCAAAGAATGAACCGTAGGCGCCCCGAGCAAGCACAGCCAGCGGGAGCAGAACGCATGTCGCTCCTATGGCTAACGCCCATCGCTCACGCCTCGTGGGTCGCCAGGACCAACCTGCCCAAACAAACCAAGGCAACAGCCACAACAATTCGATCGGCCGTATTGCTACCGTGATGGCTAAAAGACACCCCAACCCCACGACAGTCCACTCCCGTACGCGATGTGTTTGAACATAATCAATCCAGAACAGACACCAAATGCTAAGCGCGATGAAGCCGGTGTTTGGAAATAAACTACGATTCGCATAAAGAATCACCGTCGGGAAGGTGTAGGCGACGAGTGTTCCCCACCAAGCTCCCGAAAAACCAAAACGACGTAACAGACGGTAAAAAGGCCAGACCGAAGAAAGGAGAATCAGCATCCCCACCCACGGAAGCGCGCCAATACCTACAAACCAAACAAAAAAAGATAGAAGAAAAGGCCAGCCTAAAAAACCAACCGGAACAATCTCATTTCCCGCACTGATCCAGCTTCGGGGATGTACCCATGGATGCGCTCTCGCCAAAGGCTCTTGGATCGATGCTTGACCGGTGTGGGCAATCTGATAGGCAGCTATGGCCGTAGCCGTCTCGTCAGGTGAGGAGAAGATCCGAGAACCAAGGGACGGGAGGATGCTATATAAAAGACCCAAGCCGATCATCAGACCTAAAAACGCGAACCTCTCTTTTTTGTTCACGGCCATGCCCTACAGTTTAATGGAAGACCCTTCATCATTCAACCTCCACATGCTAAGATAAGGTCTATGCAAACACGTTTGATCAGTTTTTTTGTCTCTCTCTTCGGGCTTTCTTTATTGACCCTCCAGCCACTCACGGTCTACGCGCAGATAGCAACCTCTACTAGCGTCGGCGCTACGACCTCTACGTTTAATCCGGAGTTCATTTTAAGCAATGACGATCTGTTTGAATTTCAAGGCATGAATCTTGAACGTATCCAACAGTTCCTGGTGAGCAAGCCTGGGGTCTTAGCGAACTATCGCACAAACGACATCGATGGTGTCGAAAAATCTGCGGCAACGATTCTTTGGCGCGTCGCGACCTCCTATCATATCAACCCAAAATACCTGTTAGCCTTAATGCAAAAAGAACAGAGCTTGGTCGAGGACCCCAATCCAGCACAAAAACAGTTTGATTGGGCCACGGGCTATGCCATTTGTGATGCCTGTTCAAAAAACGACCCACGGCTGCAAGAATTCAAAGGTTTCGCGAGTCAGCTTGAATGGGCGGCGAAGCAGCATCGTGAAAAATATCTGATTCAAATTCTTGGTCGTGGCACGACCGTCGCCGGCTACGCACCCGGAAAAACGATTAAAATTGACGGTCAAACGCTCACGCCCAAAAACCAGGCAACCGCCATGCTCTACAGCTATACCCCTCATCTTCATGGCAACCTGAACCTCTGGAACATCTGGCAACGCTGGTTCTCGCTACTCTTTCCAGAAGGAACCGTGGTCCGTGGTGCTCCCTCAAACAAGACCTACTTGATTCGATTTGGAGAAAAACGCCCATTCAAAAGCAAAGCGGTAGCCGCCTCCATGGTAGATCCAAACAAAGTCATCAACGTCAGTGACAATCAAATCGCCTCCTACCCTACGGGACCAACCATTTCCTTTCCAAACTATTCGATTGTCGAAACACCCGATAAAAAACGTTATTTGATCAGCGGCGATAACAAACGATGGATCGCTGGACTCAAAGTCTTTCGTCAATTTGGTTTTAATGAGGATGAAATTATTGAGGCGAGTGCAGACGACCTGCTTGCCTATGCGGATGCTCCCGACATCACCGCGTCTACCACGCACCCAACAGGGCTGCTGGCAAAAGACGCGGAAAAAAGCTATTGGTATCTAGAAAACGACGTCCGACGACTCATCTTGAATAAAACATTCCTGAATTTGTATTTTAAAAATCGTACCGCCCGCCTGCTCACGCAAAAACAACTTTCTGCTTTTACGATTGGTGATCCTTACCGCCTACGCGACGGCGAGCTGGTGCGCTCCCCCACACAACCAGCCGTTTTTGTGATTGAGAATGGTTTCAGACGTCTTATCCCTTCGGCGGAAGTATTCGAGGAGCTGGGCTGGAAATGGAATAACGTGGTTTCGCTTCCTGATTCTGTTTTAAAGGATTATGCTATCGGTAGTCCCATCACGACTTCCCTCTCTTCTTTATGATCGTTTCTGCTGCCATCGTCCCTCATTCACCGCTGCTCTTACCCTCGATTGGCAAGGAGCACCGCGAAAAATTAAACGCGACCCTGCAAGCCTTCGCGGAAATTGAACAGGCTTTGTATCTTACAAAACCAGACACTCTCGTCGTGATTTCGCCGCACGCGCCTATGTATCCAGATGCGTTTAACGGGAACCTTTCCAGTCGCTTCGTGGGGGTATTAAAAGAGTTTGGTGATCATGGGACGACCATCGAGGCAAAGGCCGACTTCCTCCTTCTCGATCACATCCACCGTGCCATGCGCGCGGAACACATGCCTTTTACCCTCTCAAGCCAAGAAGAGCTCGATTACGGCTTCACCGTTCCCCTGCTGCTGCTCACCCAACACCTTCCTAAATGGAAACTGGTTCCTCTTTCAACCTCTTTGCTTGATGCCAGACAGCACTACGAATTTGGTCGACAACTCAAACGAATTCTTCATGCAGAATCTACAAGGGTCGCTGTCATCGCCTCTGCTGATCTTTCTCACCATGTCAACAAACAGTCTACACAGGGTGAAGTACCAGAAGGCGCGATCTTTGATAGTTTAGTGCGTGAAAAAACAAAAACGCTGGATGCGGCCGGATTACTCGCGGCCGATCCTGCTCTGATCGAAAAAGCGGGACAGTGCGGATATAAACCAATTCTCATGCTGCTGGGTGCGTTAGAAAACATCAACTGTACCTCTAAGGAATTGTGCTACGAAGCTCCGTTTGGCGTGGGCTATCTCACCGAACGTTTTGATATCGCTTAAACCATGTTTGTCCAAGTCGTGCCTGTCGTACGAACGCCGGCAGGTGTTGATGTGTTTGATTACCGGCTTCCTGCCGGTTTTGAGGCGCGCGTAGGCGATCTTATTCGAGTCCCATTTCGCAAGCAGATCACCCCAGCACTCGTCGTCGCGCTCCTAAAAACAAGCCCCGTGGCGCACAAAGCGCTCGATGCCATCGACTCTTATGCGGGACTTTCTTTTCCTAGCTCTCTCGTCGAACTCTTGCACTGGACCGCGGCACGTACCTTTACCTCCAAACCAACCGTTCTTGCCGCATGGATGCGCCAGCTGCCAAAACGACCAACATCGATCGCCTTTGAAGCGCCCAAACCTCGATTGACCTCCGGCTCTCTGATCGCTCATTGGAACATGAGCGCGTCTGCGGCCCTCGTCGAACGAGCACGCGTAGCTCTAAAAGAAAATCAACGTGTCCTACTTATCACCCCTTGGAAAAATCGCGTCTTGCGTTATCAACAGCAACTCCCTGGCGCGCAAGGACTGCACAGCGACATGGCAGACGGTCAAGCGTTCCAAGCATGGCAAGCATTTGTGACCGGACAAACACGTTGCCTCATCACAACCCGTCTCGGCGCGTGGCTCTCCCCTGTGTCAGACGTTGTGTTGATTGATGAACCAGAAAACGACGATCATAAACAAGATGATCTCGCTCCTCGCTATGATGCGCGCCTTATGTCTGCTTGGTGCTCTCGTTTTGCTGGTACGCAAGTCGAAGGATTCGGTCTGACCCCGCCGCTTCATACACGAACGATCGCGCCTACGATCACAACTCCTCTGCATGTCATCATCCGAGAACGTCAGGGTCGATCGTCGATCCCGATGGTTCAGGCAGACACGCTTCTCCTTTTGAAAGACCATGACGGTCCACGTGTGATCATTCATCCTATTCGTGGGGTTGCCGCGAGTCTCGTCTGTCGCGATTGTGGATGGCGCGCGATCTGCGCCAACTGCGGTTTTGGTTTGCGCGCGGAAAAGACGAACGCTGTCTGTCGTCAATGCGGAAAGATGGCCGACCTCCCACAAGACTGTGGCTCTTGTGGGGGCGTAGACCTTGGAAAAGCGATGCCCGGCATCGAACAACTCAAACAAGCGTGGCAGCGCCATGAGCAAGCGGAGCGCGTCGAATGGCGCGATCAAAGCAACGAATCGATCGATCCGCCATTTCCCACGGGCGCCCTTGTTGTGATCACCGATGGTTCACTTTTAGGCGGTGGTTTTGAGGATGTGCGTCGCACCGAACGCCAATGTCAAACCTTCCGTCGTCTCGCAAATCGCGTCGCCGAATGTCATGGGACCCTTATCATCCAGTCAGATGAGGCTCTTGCCTCATCTTGGCACTCTTGGCTCAAAGCAGAAGGCGTCACGGCGTGGCAGGAGCGGGAGCGTCATGATCGAGAGCTGTTTCAATACCCGCCCGCAAAACGTCTTGTTAAAATCCTTGTTGATGGCACAGAACAAGAAGCAATCCATTGGATGGAAAAAGCAAAACCAACGATCGACCCAAATGCCCAGTGGCGTGGGCCCTTTCACATCCCCTTTCGTGCCAAATCACGTCGTGAACGTCACGTGTTACATTTGATCTTTCTCACGGACACGACCGAACAACAACTCATCACTCAATTGACCCCGCTTGCCAGATCCGCCATCATAGACCTTGACCCGATCGCATTTTTCCATTAACCTGACTTATCATCCTATGGAAATGGAACCATTCCAAATTCTGACAGAACCCACAAAGTCCTTACGCGAACGATCGCGCGTATTAGACGTGGAAGAGGTCACGACACCCGAATTTCAGCAGTATCTCGATCGCCTCATTCATACGATGTTCACCTCTGATGGGGTTGGGATCGCTTCGCCACAGGTTGGACGTAACATACGAGCGATTGTCGTCTTCATGCCAAAGGGTGCCGAATGTTTTATCAATCCAGAAATTACCAAGACATCAACAAGCATGACGGACAGCGAGGAGGGTTGTCTAAGCGTCCCCGGCAAGTTTGGCATTGTCCCGCGTCATAAAAAAGTCACGGTCCGTGCCCTCAACCGCCACGGTCGTCGTGTAGAATTTGACGCTAAAAACTTCCCCGCCATCGTTTTTCAACACGAAATCGATCATCTCGATGGCATCCTGTTCATCGATAAAGCGACCAGCATGCTGTCAACGGTCAAACGACATATCTAATCTAGCAATTTTCTTCAATCATCTCTCGTCTTGAGAAGGATTTTGCGTTTTTGTTTGCAGCAATCGTTCCAACTCATAGGCATTCGCATGCCAGCAAAGACCTGAATAGGATGACAGATTTTCTGGCGTTGCTCGTTTGAGCATCCGTCTTATCGTCTTCGATCGTAAAACGGTCGCGTGAGGTAAAAGTACGTATCCAAGAAAATCAACCCCTTGCTTCCACGTCTGTACCTTTACTTTGTTCGGATGCAATTCCATCTTCAATCTATTTTTAAGAAACACATCTACACGTTCTGCCAGATCAAATGCTTCAGATCGTGCCAACGTCAGAATCACAAAATCATCACAATAACGAACATAATGAATGGCTCGTAACTCATGCTTTACATAGCGATCCAACTCATGAAGATAGACATTGGCAAAAATCTGGCTTGTGAGATTACCAAGCGGAATGCCACGGCCGGGAAGGACGGAAAAACTCTCGATAATCCCCCGAAGCAAACGAACAACCTTCTCGTCTTTTACCCTCCGTCCCAACAAGGAAAGCAAAATCTCATGATCTACCGACGCAAAAAACTTCCTGACGTCGCACTTCAACGCATAGACCGTCCTCGTATGATTCACGCTCGCCCGTCGGAGAAAAACTCCTAAGCGAGCTACAGCCACATGAGTGCCTTTTTCGAGCCGACATGAATAGCTGTCATAAATGAACCGCGACTCAAAAAACGTCTCAATAACATTGACGATCGCTTGATGCACGACCCGATCCCTCACGGTCGCCTTATGTATACTGCGCTGCTTCGGATCAAAAATCGTAAATGGTTGGTAGGGGCCATGTCGGTATGTTTCTTCAAGGAGACTGTCCCATAAAGAAAAGATATTATCTTCAAGATGATATTCAAACTCCATCACATCCCCCTTCGATCGCTTGCCTTTGCAAAATCTGTGCCAAGCCTCAAATAAGTTTTCAAGAGAAACGATGCGGTAGAATAGGTCATTATTCATTTTTACCTCTCCGAGAGGAGATTCCTCTATGTTACCCCCCCCGCCACAATTTCAATCAAATCTCTCACAATCCAAGCGACATACCCATCATTCAGGCCATCTATGGTCTCTACGCGTTCTGGAATGAAATCTTGCTGAAGTTCCCAAAAACCCAACGACATCTCCTTGGCCAAACCTGTGCCGAATACCTGCTTGATGTACTTGAAAAAACGCTGGCATCAGCACAAACGACACAGGTCACGGAAAAAATCCCCTACTTACAACACGCGAGTACAAAACTCGATACGCTCAAACTACTCACGCGCCTTACGAAGGACTGTAAGTGCATTTCAAACGCACAGTATTTGCAAATGGAGTCCAAGCTACAGGAAATAGGCAGGATGCTCGGCGGATGGATCAAGTCGCTTGGATAAAAAGCAACCCCACCTGTGAAAGGTGGGATCGTGATGGGGAGTCCCGCAAGCGGGGCACCGAGTAGTTCGAGTTGTCATTGCTGCGGTCGTTGGCGTTGACGTTCACCTGACGATTGTCACGGTTGAAGTTCACGATCACGACGTTCTGCCACGCCTCGTCGTCGTTCTCGGGGACGAGCTATATTACGTTTTCTCCTTCCATGACACCGAGCACAGGCGCACCCATGCCCTGTATTTTATGCGGGGTGCAACTACGTCAGTTTGATGACATAGCCCATCCCAAAAGAAAACGCGGAGTACCCATCATTCGCGCCGCATCACCCTTCGCTCCTGCTGGAGCTACGGGTGACACCCCGAAGCTTTAGCGAAGGGGTGCGCTCTCGAACTCCGTAAAGATCGAGACTCTGACGGCATATGCGAGTAATAAGAGATTTCGGCGACCGGCATCCGTAAACGCCGATTCATGAGCCTACTTTCCATGCATAAGTATACCAGTTTTTGATAAAAAAATTAGGCGCTCAGGGAACCAAGGTCAGAAGACCAAGGTTCCCCAAGCGCCAAGTGTTCAAGTTACAAGTGCCTTACTCCCGCAAGCGGGGCACCGAGTAGTACGAGTTGCCATCGCTGCGGCCGTGGGCGCTGACGCGCACCTGACGATTGTCACGGTCGAAGAGCACGATCACGACGCGCTGCCACGCCTCGTCGCCGTCCGCGGGGACGTTGACCTCGTAGCCAGCGGCGAACAAGCCGGGGAGCTTGTCGTAGTCGATGGCCTGGATCATATCCTTGAACAGCCATACGATGACGAGCAGCTCGTCGGCGAGCGACTTGGAATCGCGCACCGCCGTGATGCTCTCGCGCTTCCGGTTGGTGTCGAGGTCGGCCACGATCCATTCGACGACCGCGTGGTGCGTGTTGTTGCCGGAGAGCAGCCGCAGGCGCTCCACGGGCGTGCCCTCGTACTCGACCTTGCCCGAGTGGAGCAGGTTCCAGCGCCAGAAGCGACCTTCGCCGAAGACGTGCTGGAGGCGGGCATAGTGCGCTTCGAAGGTCTTGGCCACGCCCTCGTCCCCTTCGCCGAAGCGGATGCGGAACGAACGGTAGGCGGACTTGCCTTTCGGCCACGCGGGAGCGGAGGAGGCGAGACGGACGAAGTCCTCCTCGGTCATTCCCCACTTTTCCTCGTCGTTCGCACGACGGAGAGCGGTGAGCTGTGCCTCGACGGTCATCTCATACGGGTTCTTCTCGGCGCGGGCGAGCTGCTCGTTGATGAACTGGATGAGCAAGCTCGCGTTCTCACCCTCCTTGCCGCCGCGCATCCAATCGGTGTGTGCGGTCGTGCCGCCCGCCTTTTCGATGACACGGAGGGTGGAGTGAAGCAGGTCGTGCTCGATCTTCGTGATGGGGTTGGCCATTGGCGTCACCCGTTCCTTTCGCATGCCGCAGACTGTCCAGACTCAGGATCATTCCCTAGTACGTGGAGTTGTCGTTTGTTGAAAGCGGCCTGTTAAAGCCCACAGAATGAGCTACAAAACGCCACTTTCAACAATAGGTTGCTATTTCAAAGAACATACATTTATAGCATGTTTTCTGGGAAAAGTCAAGCGCAGTACCTGTGCTTTTGCCTTATTTAGCCGGATTTATTGTAATAAACCAACTTTATCCAACAGAACCTATCTTACCACCCCCTCTTCCGCTGTCATGCTGTCTTATATATGTAATTCGTGCTAAATTTTCTGACGCTTACTGCTTATGTTCCCGTCCCCCCTCCGCCTCCTCTTCCTTGGCACCTCCTCCTTCGCCGTCCCTGCGTTACGTCATTTAGCGAATGACAAACGCTTTCTCGTCACAACCGTCATCACGCAGCCTGACCGTCCCGTTGGTCGTCATGCCACGCTCACACCCCCTCCCGTAAAAACGACCGCCCAAGAACTCAAGATCCCCGTCTTACAGTTTGAGCATGTAAAAAAAGATGACGCGTGGGATATTCTGAAAGAGCTCCACGCGGATGTCGGCGTTGTCGCGAGCTTTGGCCAGATCATCCCCCAACGACTGCTCGATCTGCCACGTCTTGGTATGGTCAACATTCATACCTCGCTCTTACCGCTCTATCGCGGAGCGTCCCCCATTGCCGAAGCGATAAAAAATGGCGATACAGAAACGGGTGTCACGATCATGAAAATGGATGCTCTGTTGGATCATGGTCCTATTCTTCACGTTGCCCACGAAACGATCCTTCCAACCGACACCACCGCGAGCCTAGAAGAGCGCTTAGCAAAGCTTGGCGCAGAGATCCTTCCTGATACGCTCATCGCTTACGCAGAAGGTCAACTCACTCCGCAAGAGCAGGATCATACCAAGGCGACGTCGGTGAAACTCTTATCCCGCGAAGACGGTCAACTGGATTGGCAAAAAACTGCTGAAGAGCTGGAACGTCTTGTACGCGCTTATCATCCTTGGCCTGGAACATTTACCATGCTCGACGGGAAACGACTGAAAATTTTTAAAACACTCGTTGGCCCAACCTCCTCCCGCTCCCCCGGTAGTCGCTTTATGACTGATCAACTCCCCTGTATCACCGCGGGACAAAACACCTCGTTATGTCTTCTTGAAGTACAGCCAGAAGGCAAGGCTATGATGACAGGCGAGGCTTTTTTACGTGGAAACATGCACTGGGAAACAGTGCATTGACAATTCCCCCCATTTCTTTACGATAAGGGCATTCGTACTTTTGATAAAAAAGAAAGGAGGGCGCGTGGCAAAACGACCCATCTTGAAAAATAATTATGCGGGGCGGCTTGAGAACATCAAAATGCGCCCCTTTTTCCACCGAGGCGAGCTCTATACCTGCCTCATGCATGATATGCTCGCGGATCCCGCGATCTATCCCGATCATCTCTATCTTCTTTTGCAGATGGTGCATAGCGTGGAAAACCCAGAGCACCAACGCTTTTGCCGATTTGCGATTCTGGATACGTTGCTCTCAAAAACACCTCCTGCTCTGGATCAATCAAGATTCATGGCACAGGCTTTGGCGCATAAACCAGAGGATCGCGTGCGTTCCTTTCTCTGGATTTATGCCACGTCTCACTCTCCGATGGATCTGGCACGCGCCCGCCTTTCTGCGAAGCTGCTTGTTGCGAATAATCAATGGGAGCTCGCCGCCATTGCCTTCGTGCATATCGGCTCGATCACCTTTGATCCCGCAGACTATATCGTCGCCCGATCCCAGGCACAGAAAATACCCTCCTCTCAAGCGCAAACTACCATCCTTTCTGATTTGGCCGTCGTCTCCTGTGCTCTGGAGGACTTTCTTATCGTGATGAGCGCGAGTGAACATACGCGCGATGAAACCATCATCTTGCATCTGATGAACTTTTTGGAAAAAAGAAGACTCCTTGGCCTGGCGGCAGAGCTCACGATACAGCTCCCTCCATCCCAAGTACGGACCAAGCAGCATCTGCTAGAACTTTGTCAGCGCTTGCGCGCCGCAAAACGCCAGCCCCCTTCCTGCCTCTAACCCCCCTTCGCTAAAGCTTCGGGGGGTCTTTGATATAAAAGTAAACACATCTCCCCTAACACGATCAAGAGAATCCCAAGAGGGTGGTTGATGTAGGGGGTAAAAATATGAATGACAGCCAAGCTCACCACGCTTGTCACAATCGCGACCTTCATCCACTCGGGCAGTTGACTCAACCATACTCGACGCAGCAAACTCCCTAACAGACCACACAGGAGCAAAACACCAAAGACGCCAAATTTGATCCATTGATCTAGCCACCCCCACTCAAACGCATACGTCGTGACCTTGCCACCCGTCATTTGCACTGCCCTCGGATCTTGACTCTGATAAGTCACGGTTGCTCCAAAACCAGATCCGCGCAGAGGGTGCTCCTGTATTTTTTGCCAAAGAACTGGTAGCAACTGCCATCGGCTCACTCCAGCCGCCTCATTTGTCTGCACACGTCCCGCAAACATCTGCCACAAGGCGGCGGGCTGGATCGCAGGCCAAGGAAAAAGAACAGTCGCAATTACCAAGCAAACTCCCAAGCCACTTCCTCCTAAAAGAATTTTTATATTTTGAACAGGTGGCCACGTCTTGCGTCGTAAAAGATTGATACCTAAAAAAAGGAGCCCCGCGGCAAGCCCTATCCAAAAACTACGTGACAGACTTGCGATCACCTCCGCAAAAGAAAGAACGAACAATCCCTTTGCCCATCGGGGTAGCCGTTGGTCACGACTAAAACTAAGCCACGCGATCACGGCGATCACAACGGGAATCGCATAAATTTGAGATTGCAAAAAAATGCGATACGCCCCCTCCCCCATGGCGGTGATCTCTCCAACCCCCGTTCGTCGAATCCAAAGATACACCGGGCCACCAACGGAAAACCAACCATGGGAAAAATCGTAGAGCAGCTCGAGCGTTTTCATGGGCAACCAAAACAACCCGACTAAAATCGCAGGATAAAGAACCTGTTTCAGTTTTTCGCGTCGATTTTGCGCCAAATCCAATGCGGGTAACAGCAACACCCAAACAACCCAGGCATTTGCATCAGCCCACAAAAATACATTTCCATTCCACCAACCGATCAATATCGCATGTATAACCCCGACCGCGAGCCAAAAATAGATCCGCCGTCCCTTGAGGTGTGTGGGCCATGTCTTCCATGTTTTGAAACGCAACGACCAGATCAACCAACCCAGTATAAACGCGACGAACATCAACACGCGAAGGGAGTGACCACCATCCGCTTGTGCATCCGCTCCAAGTTTAAAAAACGCACCTTTCGATCCAACTAAAAATTCCAGAATCAGCGCGCTCAACGCCACTTCTGGACGAACGATGGAGACTCCGAACATAAGCAGAGCGACCGTCACCGCCAAAACACTGCTGATCATCGGGTCAAAGACTGTGACCATCGAAAGACTTTCGACCACTAAAAGAACGATTGCCCAATAAAAAATTTGTCGTTTCATATTACAGTCTCTGTCATTCCTGCGAAGGCAGTCGTGCCTAAGGCAGATCCGCCTTAGGCGGAGAATCCATCCGACCGATCGGATTCCGATGGATTCCTGCCTTCGCAGGAATGACAAATATTCTATAAATTTCATATTACAATTTATGCTTCGCCTTCACAATCGCTTCTGCCTCACGATACTGTTTTATCAGAAGTGGCGTATAGCCAAACAACGGCCATGGCAGACGAAAAAGGAAGGCAGGGACCCATCGACTGATCGTCTTTCGATGTTGATCCACGCGTACACGCATCAACGTCTCTTTAATGGCAAATCCTCGACCGCCGCGCTCAACAATGGTCAGCCATAAATCCCAGTCCTGAAATCGTTTCAACGATTCATCAAAGCCAGGAAAGACCTCTCGCCTTAGCATGGCGCTTGTATGAATGTAATTCCCCTGCTTCAAAGCCTCCACGTCAAATGCTCGTGCGGCAAACTTCTTCCAGCCAAACATGAATGAAGAGTAGGCGAACGCCACATCAGGATGATCCATCAACGCCTTCTTCATGACCGCGAGCGTCTGGGGTTCCAGCATAGCATCAGCATCCAAAAACAACAGCAAATCTCCCCGTGCATGACGAAAGCCTTCGTTCCGCGCAGCCGGAGCACCACGATTTTGGTCAAACCGAAGGAGGTGCAACGGAAACGAAACCGACACAACGTTTAGTCGTGCTTGGAGATCATCCGTTGAACCATCGTCCACCAGAATGACTTCAAAGTCTCGTTCTGTTTGACGATCAAGCGCCTTCAAGCAGTCAATGGCATCGGACGCGTGGTTCCAGACAGGAATAATGACAGAAATCATATATGCAAAATCTTACGTACCTCTTGCCATCGATCTTCCCAACGAAAATCACGCAACGCTCGCGCGCGTCCCTGCTCCCCATACTGTTTACGTAATGCCGGTTCCTGGATCAAACGTTTTAACGCTTCAACCAGTGCCGATCGATCATTTGGATCGACAAGGATACCTGTCATCCCATCGAGCACGGCTTCGACGGCTCCCCCACTTTTGCCAGCAACGACCGGTAACCCTGCCATCGCCGCTTCAAGATAAACAATACCAAACCCCTCGACATCTCCTTTCTCCTCGCGCACGGGCAACGCGAACACATCCGCCGCGTGATACCACGCATTCCGTTCTTCATCCGTCGCTTGTGGCACGAACAGCACTTGGTCACGCACCGACTCGGAAAGTCGTTGAAGTCGTTCACGGTCTAGACCGTCCCCAACGACCACCAGTCGAACACTTTTTGGTAAAGAAGGTAGGGCGTCAATCAATCGATCAATCCCCTTGCGTGGCACCAAACGACAGACAGAAAGAATCACTTGGCTGTCTTCAGGAATGTGCACCTGTTGACGAGTCGTCATAGTTATTGGTGAGTACACCATTGGTTCAACACCCGGTGTGACAATGTGTGGTCGAAGAGTCAAGTCGAAACGGCGAATCTCCTCTGCCGTAAACGACGAATTTGCGATGATCGCGTCTGCGTTCCGTAAAATACGGCGCGTCAACCAGGATTTTAAAAAAGTGCTTTGCGCGAGACGAATATCCAGCCCGTGCAGCAGCACCGCATACCTCGCCCCACCCGTCAGACGCGCAAGCCAAGCGGCCGTCCCAAGCGGCAATACATGACTCACCAAGATCCAATCATACCCCTGCTTACGCAAACGTCTCATCCATGAAATAGTCGGCAACCACCTGGGCCAGGTCGGTTGCATGAATACCGTCTGCTCCGCAAAAACATCTATCATCCCTTGAGAAGCGCGGACCAAATTATATAAATAACGCGCCACCCCTCCCTGCTTGGGTGGATAATCCAGAGTGACTAAAGCAATCTTAGACATCGTCGTGAGGTTCGTCAGCCACGGTGACGAGGGGCGACGTGCGTCGACGTAGCCACGGCATGAATACCAGTAGATCCTGTAAGGAGAAGAGTCGCGTAACCAATAAGAGGACCAACGCTAACGCTCCTGTGAAAAGAACGGCCATCGGCAAGGGCATAAGGATGGCCACAAAACGAATCGCGAACCAGACGATGGCTGCGACGCACACGCCACGAAAGACGAGCCAAACAGCCCATGTCATGCTCGGAATGTCCTTTCTCACGAACCAACCACCGATGAGCAGTAACGCGATGAACGTCACGACACCAGAGATGGCTGCCCCAGATGAACCGTACAGGGGAACAAGAAACAGATTTCCAATGATATTGATGACCATGGCAACCCCCATCGCCGTTGTCTTCCGTGACGCGCGGCGTGTGGCATTTAATAAAGAACCGATGGGAAAGTCTAAAAAGATAGGAATGAGCACCCACGGTAAAATACTCATCGGAGCGATAGATGCTGCATAAGCCTGACCGTAGATCAACGGGATGAATCGCGGTGCAAATCCAGAAAGGAGGGCAGCGATTGGAGCTGATATCAACATCATCAGACGCAAGGAACCGGAAAAAATCTTTTTCAAACCATCATGGTCACCCTTCGCGTGTACCGCGCTCATGCTTGGGTATAGCGCCGCGACAAACGTCAACGGCAAAAACTGCAAAGCGTAGGTGACTTTGTAAGCCACCGCGTAATAACCCACCTCTGCGTCATGATGAAACTGTCGCAAGAGCAGCGTATCGACATAAGAATAGACTTTGACGAAGATGCCGGCCAAGGCGAATGGCAACGCTTGATGGAATAACTCTTTCCAAGGGGGTGTCGTGACTTCAACCTTTCGTCGCCGCACGTTCATCCATCCCCAGGCGACATTCCAGAGACTTCCCCCAATCAACGCCGCGATCAAACCGTAGACGCCCCAGCCTAAAAAAACCGCGGTGATACTCAAGGCAGCCGTAACACACTGACCGACGAACATGCCGAGCGCTTCAAACCGCAAACGCTGCTGACCACGCAAAATGCCGTAGAAAATTAAAGACACGGCATCGAGCGACATAACAAAACAGGCGAGGGCGACGGCTAGTACCACCTCTTGCTGACCTGTCGCGAAATGCGCATAGGTCAACGCGCCCATGATGGCGATCGGAATCAACGTGGCCTTCACGGCCAACGCGCGGCGAACCATCGCCCACCCACGCGTTTCGTCTGCCGCCATCTCTCGAATCACGACAGGCGTCAATCCGAGATCCGTCAATACGACAAAAATCGACGTAATCGAAACCGCGTAAAAAAACTGCCCCGTCACCTCTGCCCCCAACCATCGCGCCACGACAGTGAATGTAACAAAAGCAATGACTTTTTGCGCCATCGTGGCACCCATGAGCCACATGGCGTTTTGAGCAATCTTTTGACCGTGAGACATGCCTACAGCCTACGCTAAAGCGAAGAAATAAAAAAGGCTCACGCCTTCACACTCCCCGCCACCTTCTCCACCAATCCTACATCAAAAAGTGTGGGGATGATGCGTTCGGCAGTTGGCTCTCCGATCATCCCAGCAATGGCTTCGGCCGCACGAATTTTGATCGTGTCCGTTATATGCATCACCCCCTGATCTAGCATGCCACGAAACAAACCTGGATAGCACAGGGCATTGTTTATCTGATTAGGAAAATCGCTGCGACCCGTTGCCAGCACCATGATCCCGGCCTCACGCGCGACATCTGGTAAAATTTCTGGCACGGGGTTTGCTAAAGCAAACACGATTGAACCCGGAGCGAGCGACTCGGCAATCTCTTTGGTAAACGTTCCGGGGCCACTGACTCCGATCAAAACATCCGCACCACGCGCAACATCCGCGAGTGCCCCTCGTAGACTGTCCTTGTTGGTAAATGCCGCGAGCATCTTTTTTTCTTCGTTCAGCCCCTCACGTTCCGCAAAAATGGCGCCCTGACGATCCACGGCGATAAAATGACGAACACCAGCCTGCATCAACAACTTGGCGATCGCGATTCCCGCCGCTCCGGCACCACTCTGCACCACGCGAACCTCCTCCATACGTTTTCCAACGACCTTGAGCGCATTGATCAACCCCGCCAACACCACAATCGCCGTACCATGCTGATCATCGTGCATAACGGGAATCGTGAGTTCCGCCTGCAACCGTTGTTCAATCTCAAAACAGCGCGGGGATGAAATGTCTTCCAGCTGAATAGCTCCAAAACTCGGCGCGATGGCCTTTACCGTCGCAATAATTTGTTCGACGTCTTGCGTCGCAAGTACGATAGGAATCGCATCAATCCCTGCAAACTGCTTAAAGATGGCGCACTTCCCCTCCATCACGGGCAGAGCCGCCGCTGGACCAAGATTGCCGAGACCTAAAACCGCAGAACCGTCAGACACAACCGCGACGGTATTCTTGCGCCACGTAAGACGGTCAGCGTCTTCAGGATGGTCGGCGATCTGTTGCGAAACCGCGCCAACTCCAGGCGTATACACGAGCGCCAGATCAGCCATGTCCTGTATCGGCGTCTTGGCGCGCATCTCAATCTTCCCCCGCAATTTCACGTGAAGTTCAAGGGCCTTTTGACTATTATCATTTAAGGGCATTTCCATAGGATAAGTCATTACTATAGTTGAGTTCGGATCAGATGACAATCCATTGACAATCCCTCTATTTCATGAAAAAATAGACTCGTTCTTTTCAATGCAGTACAAGGAGACCAACATGTACGTCTACGTTGCCCGTCATGCGCGTACGGACTGGAACGATCAAGATCGTATCCAGGGTCAAACCAACACTGTTCTCAATGAGCGAGGGTTGCGGCAAGCAAAACAGCTCGCGCGAGCATTAAGCACGGTCTGTCCGCCGCCAGTTGAAATCGTGAGTTCTGATCTTCATCGAGCTCGCCAAACGGCTACCGTCGTTGCGCTCACTCTTGGCTTACCGCCCGTGGTGCATGATCGCCGCCTTCGTGAATGTCATCATGGGGCTCTCGAGGGTCAATTCCGAACGGCTGTCAAACGTAAACACGGCGACCTCTACCTCGACGCAGACAACCCCGCCTACGACTACGGCTCTGTGGGTGGGGAAAACCACGCACAGGTCCTTCGACGTCATCTTGATCTCCTTCGTGACCTACACAAAAAAGACCAGCTTGAACACTGTCTGCTGGTCGGTCACGGAGGATCCCTGATGACGCTTCTCCGCTTTCTTCATCACGATGGCACGCTCGCCGAGCAAGGTGATTTCACCCTCATTGATTTCAACCCAGAGCT
>CAYGGQ010000002.1:0-13021 GCA_964349535.1 uncultured Gammaproteobacteria bacterium
GCCCCTACGTCAGGTTCAGAAGAAACGAACCACGAGGCCACCGTTACCGGCGACCACGAGGCCGGAATTGGTCACGTTCCGCCCACGCGCGTTGGTCATGATGTTATCCTGACCATAGCCGAGGGAAACGTTTCCCGTGAGGCCAACGCGCCGGGTTCTGGTGAACCAGACGCTGGCGCCGAACTCGCCACCCGCGTGCCAGAGCGGCAGCGTGGTGAGCGGGGCGCCGTGATAGCCGGGTCGCAGTGCGAAGCCGCCCGTTCCACCGATCCGGAAATCGATGAACGGTGATGGGGAGTACTGCATGCCGGCCGAAGCGGCAAGGCCCACGTTCAGGCCTCTGACCTCAATCAGGTCGACGTGCAACCGGAGGTACCCGGTGAGTGCCGACGTTCCGCTGATCTGGAACGAAGTACCTCCACCGAGCGCGCCGGGGTTGCCACCCCGATTCTCACCGGTGAAGACGACCGCCCCGATGAGTTCGACGCGACGCGGACCGACGGGAACGCCCGGGCCCTTTGCCAAGGGGTTGTTCATGACGAGCTGTGCGATATACGCCGCAAAGCCCGCGCACTGCTCGGTCCACGGAACCGTTGCGCGACGCTGACCGCACAGGTCCGCGAGCACTCCCTCGATGTCGGTGACCCGACCGGAGAGCGTCGCGAGGCTCGACTCGAGACGCGACAGGTTGCCCTGGAGCGTCGTGAGATCGACGTTGACCGTCGCCGTCGCCGTTGCGTTGCTGGGCTGCTGGCCAGGGGCCGTATGCGCCTGGAGCTGCTCGCGAGCGGCGATGATCTGATCGAGCACCGACTCGCACTTTGCGCGATCGCCACCGCACAGCACGTTGGCGATCTGCTCGAGCTTGTCGAGCCGCGTGAGGCTGTCCGCCATTTCCCGGCGGACGATGTTCTGCACGACGTGCTCCACCGCGGCCGGATACGGCGCGGCGCAGGCCTGACGGCGCGAGCCGGGGACCTGCACGAGCACGAGGATTCCATCACCCTCGCACACGCACTTGCCACCGACGAGCTGGGCCGTCCCCTCGCAGATCGGGGGCAGAGGCTTGGCCGCGACCTTCGACACCGGCTTGGGAGCCGGGGCCGCGACCGGCGCGGGAGCGCAGGTCGAATTCGGCGCGCAGAGCGGCAGCGCCGGTGCGGGCACGCCCGCGCTGACGTTCATGTCCGGCGGCGGAGTCGCCGCCTTGTTGCCCCACGAAACGGCGTGGGCCGAAAGGGGCGCGAGGTACAGCGGGAGTGCGAGCGCGAGGAGGGTGACATTTCTGGAGTTCATCATGCGGATCATCTGGAGCTCCTTACTGTTGGTTGAATTTCGTTTCTTTTTTGAGGTGCATGACCCAAATTCCACCATGATTGATGGACAGGATCTTGAGCCGTCCCGTAGAGCGCCTTGAGAAAAGGAGGACATCTCCCAGGGCACGGTCCGGAACGGCTCAAAAACCCATCGTTTATTTAGTCAATTCCTAGCTAGAAACTACTTAAGCATGATTCTAGGAATGGATAAAGATAACACAAATCCCCCTTTTTGTCAAGGGGCGAGCCAACATAAAACATGGCTTGTATTAGCCATGTTTTACTGACTTACATTGATTAACCCTCGTATTTTACCCCTTGTCATTCCCGCTTTTCCCCTGTCATCCTCACGGAACGCGATCTCCCTGTCGTCCTGAGCGAGTCACGTAAAAACAATAAAAAATGACGAGTCGAAGGATCTTGAGCGATCATGCGAAAGGTTCAAGGTCCTTCGACTTCGTCGGACTCCGCTCAGGATGACAGATGAGACACGAGTATGACCTGCAACTACGAAGCAAACTCTCTTTTTTGATGTTTAATGCTCTTCATTAAAACCCACACCATCCCGACTAAACCACCGATCACGAACCCAAACCCTCCATTTGCGACAAAATCTGGTCTTGCAAACCAACGTGAGTTAAGCGGTGTGTCGATCACCTGTACCCGAATGGTGGTACCGAAATAATTTGGGGCTTGCAGGGCGAGTTGTTTTGCCGTCCCATCGACTAAAATGCGTGCTTGGTCGCGATCTATATGATACGCCGTTGCCGTCATGATGC
This sequence comes from uncultured Gammaproteobacteria bacterium, assembly GCA_964349535.1. Taxonomy (GTDB): domain Bacteria; phylum Patescibacteriota; class Patescibacteriia; order 2-12-FULL-60-25; family 2-12-FULL-60-25; genus VGLT01. The sequence goes on from CAYGGQ010000002.1 coordinate 2,096, forward strand.
CCGTTCCCGGTACAATCGCCGTATCCACGGCTCTCTTCCACGCTTGGCGTCGCGCATAATCATCGGCTGGGAAATAACTCTGATCAAAACTTGTGGCCTGATCGAGTACGCTCGCCATGAACGTCGTTGTGTGTACCAGCTCCGCCAAACTTGACGCGACACGTTCCGTAGATTTGATCGCGGTGTAGGGATCCAAACCGGACGCGCTTGGTTGCGTGATGAGCACACGCATCGTCGCCGAGTATTGCATGGGTGACGTTAAAGAAAACGCCAACGACAAGATCGCGCCGACGATGGCCGTCATAATAGGGACGCGCCAAGCGCGTACGGAAAAAAGTAACGAAGACATAGTTTTTTATTTTAATATCTCACTGGCGATCACCGAACCGAGCGTTAACGAAATCTCCAGTGGCTGACCTTTGCGCTGACCGTACACGGTGACGCGCACTCCCGGACGATACGCGAGCAAACGTTCCCCCAGATCTGCTCCACCATCTAGAATATCACGTTCGATCCTTTCGATCACGTCCCCGTCAACCAAAACTTGAGCCGCGGGTCCTTTAAGCGTGACCGCCGGTAAACCCAGCCGCCGATCTGGACGCAACCAAGCGCCAACCGCGGGCAACGATTCGCGTCCTTGTTCAAACACCGCTGATCCTAAATCGATAGAACGGATCCCGAGCGACGCATGGCGAATTTCGTTGGTGGTGAGCAAGGAGGAAAGCGCCGTCGCGATAGCGCCAGCCGGCAGTAGATTCCATCCTGCGGATGTTTTTTCTTCCATCAAACCGATTAACCCGCCGCCACTATCCCAGGTCGCCCCTCCTGCCCAATTCGCGTCGCCATTTCCAGAAGCAAGAAATCGTCGCGTCGCGCGTTCACTGGATAACACGGTCGTCGCGCTCTTGAGTCGCGTCTCAATAATAATACCCGGATACAGTTGCCGCGCGCGAGGCTCCATCCAGAGCGCGACACCGGCCGAAACATTTTCTGCGGCGGTAAGCGTTGCGACGGGTAGATCTTTTGCATCGATCTTGAGAAAAACAGCATCAGTTGCGACGTCACGAATCGCGCGCTGTATGGAATACGTCCGACCATCCCACACGACCTCCACTTCTCCCACGCGAGCACCACCTCCAATCACACTATGCGTCGTGACAAGCCAGCCATCAGCCGTTAACGCGACGGCCGATCCCACCGCTCGATCCGCGGCAACGATACGATCTTCCAAAAGCATTTTTGTTGGCGTACTTTTTTTCACCAACGTCAACACGGAAGACGCGCGTCGCACGGAAAATGCCGATGGGTAGGCTGGAAGAAGCGGTCGTGATTCTACGGGAACGATCTCCACTTTTGGCGCTGTGGTCGTTGGTGTGGTTGTCGTCACGCCCGTGGCAATGCCGCCCCTTCCTAAAGAAGAGACGACCATCTGCGCTGCAGACCACCCTGCAATACCCCCTGCGACCACAGCACCAACCAACGACCAAAGGATCGCCGACCGAAGAAAAGAAAACGCTTGGGACAATTTCATCATGCAATGAGATTAGTCATTCCTACGCATTATGTCCAACGCGCGATCACGAGAACGATGAGAAAGCAGCTCAAACCGACCCCGCTCTCCACCCAAGTCACGCGCATCGTTGGGCGGGGTTGATAGGCATAGCGCCGTAAGCGCAACGGTAAAACAACAAGCAAAGCGGACAGGGCGCCTTGCACGGCCATGCTCACGGGCAATAAAAAACTTAACACGCCAATATGAAGCCCAACCGCGCCGCCTAACGCTCCCCACCGTAACCGATGTGCTCGGTGCGCCGAGGGGTGCGACGTCACGTAAAATAAAATCATCGTGGTGAGCACAGTCCCTCCTAGCAAAATCCAGCGTGAAAATTGAATGAACACGGACAAGCCGCTCATCGTGGCGGCAATGCAAAAGAGGGCAAGGGGAATGAGAGCAATGTTCAACCGCGAAAGACCATTCACCGGATACCGACTCGGGGCATACACGGACAAAAATAGAAGCTCGAGGAAAAAGAAGGCCAACCCCGCGACGGTGACCGCGAGCAGCAGTTTAGCGAGTAGCGTGGTCGCCATTAAACTCCCCAACATCCCCGCGCCTACCATCACGATCGAGGGGATCATCTGCTGCCATCCCTCTCGCCAACTTAAATGACGCCACGCAAGCATCACCGCGGCACCCACATACCACACACACAAAACAACCCACGGCCAGGGATAGGTAAAAGGATAGCGCCACTGCAACAGCGCGACCCCCACCACCATCACCGCGGTCAGTGTTGGAAGAAAACGCAACCAGAGAAGGCGTAGCATAAAATTATGGAGACGTTGAGGACACGTTCGACGAGGTGCCGCGTAGCGCGTCAAATGCTTTTCGTGTTTTCTGAAAACGTGTCATCGCTGGTTTGTCCCCATTCATAAAAGCCGTCAATTCTAACACAAAATCTAAATGCATCTGCTGATCCTCCTTTGCCACGGTCAGTGCTAAAAACGCGTCTCTCGCCTCTACCACGGTACGCGAAAAAAGGATCTTATCCGTCGCACTCTCCTTCAAACGCTGATCGTACGTTACCAATATTTTTTGAACATCCTCCATCCATGCACGATGCAATTCTGTATTCGACACAGGAACAGATGACGGAGACGAGGATCGATTCAGCAAACGCGTGGCTCCAAAAACAACCACTCCAATCATCACGATGACGATCAACCCTTTTACGCTCCAGAAGCGACCCCACATAGCGCGACCTCTATCCCTGCTCCTGCTCTTCACGTCGAAAACGCATGATTTCCGTAAGCGCGACGGAGATGGCGGTTGCAATCGGAATCGCGAAAATAGCACCAACCAATCCAAACAACTGCGCACCAATCATGAACGCGACGATGCTTATAATCGGATTCAACCCCACCGCTTTTTGCATCACCTTTGGAACAATCACGTCATTTTCTAATCGTTGAATGATCAGAATCAAAATCATGGTCACGAGAGCTCGAATAGGAGACACGGTAAAGGCAAAAAACACGGCTGGAACGGCGGATAAAAATGGCCCCACGTAAGGAACAAACTCCAGTAAGCCGCCAAGAATAGCGAGCAGCAACGCATAGGGAACCCCGATGATGCTAAATCCGATAAAATAAAGGATACCAATAATCAACCCTAACACCAGCTGCCCACGTAACCACGCGCCCAGTTTATCGATAATCCCCCATGCGATCTGTGAACAAAAATCTTGATAGGCTGGAGGCACCACGTGACGAAAGAGATCTTTGATCGCCGAGTCTTCAACGACAAGGTAAAAAGATAGGACGAGAACGATAAAGAAGCCTGCGATCCCCCCAAAGATCGCCGCGACAAAATCCAACGCGCTTCCAAAAACCTTTTGTATTTGCGCCTCAAGTCCGCTCACGTTTGAAGAAACATTTTGCAGCCAATCCCCTCCGGATGGTTCTGTGAAGGTCCGAAGACTTTGTGTAAAACTATCGATCCATGAGGCACGGTCGCCAAAGGTACTCGCCAACGTTCTTGATTGATCGATGATGGCCGGAATCAATAAAGAAAAAACAGAGGCTAACACCCCGAATAGAATAATATAGAAGAAGGCCACGGCAACTCCCTTTGGGATTTTATGAGCGGCCGCCCACTGTGCAAACGGATACATGACGCCCGCGAGGAGCACGGCGACGAATAAATAAAGCAGAATATCTCGAATGAGCCACAAAACCCCTACCGCCGTCAGAATAGCGATGACTTTGAGGATGCTGGAAGTGGCGATTGTGACGCTGCGTGATTGGGGATGAGGCATAAGATTATTGTTTAGAATAACACATCAAGCGCAAGGCGTCCGCCTTTCGAAAAAACGCCTTATCCTTTACTATCCTTACCAGATGAAATCCTTCGCCGAAAACCGAAAAGCGCGGCATGAATACGAAGCCATAAAAACCTATGAAGGTGGCTTAGTGTTGGCCGGCGCCGAAGCCAAAAGCATCCGTGACGGTGGTGCAAAACTTGAAGGAGCTTATCTCAAAATCTTTCAGGGCGAGCTTTGGCTTCTTGGTGTGCGTATCGCTCGCTATGCCAAGCAATCCCCCACGATTCCCTATGATCCAGAAGCCCGAAGAAAGGTTCTCGTCCACCGCAAAGAACTGTACGACTTACAGGTCAAAACGCAACAAAAAGGCTTGACGCTTGTACCTTTTTCATTATATCCTTCCGCCCGACGCATCAAGGTCTCTTTTGCCCTCTGTCGTGGCCGACAAACCCACGACAAACGGGAAAAACTCAAAGAACGTGATGTCGCCCGCCAAACCGCCCGTTTCCTCCGCGGAAGGGACGAGTAGTTCCGTCTTCAGACTCTGAAACGGGGCCCCCAGCCACGAAGAGCTGGGGAGCGCAGGCATCGAGCGAAGTGCAGGGAGGGTGTCCGACACCCGACCGGAACGAAGTCTCGATAAGCCGAGCAAGGGGATGACCTAGCATCGACGAGCGTTCTTTTCTTATTTTGCAGGTCGTGTGCGTTGGTCCTCACGTAAATCCGGGCCAATACAAAGACAACTGCCAACGTCTTTTCAAAAGTAAAGGACGCGATCGCTTCGGCGTTCCGCGCCCCGAGCTTTGCTCCATCCTTCGCCTAACCGCGAACTTGCATGGACCGGTCCCCGCTCTGGCGTCTCAACAGAACGGTACGACTGTCATATTTTGAGACTTGATCAGATCGACGTCTTCTCGATCTGCTGACCGGCTGAAGACTTGGTCTCCGCGTTTCGGTCATTGATTCGCGCGGAAACGACACCCCTAGCTTGCTAGGACACAGTGGCCTAAGCCTGTAAACGAAAAATAAGAAAAAATTGTTCGGACGGGGGTGCGATACCCCCCATCTCCACCAACCCATTTTTATCTATATCTAATGCGCATCCACCATCGCCGCCGGGGCGGCTATCAAAAAAAAGACGTGGCTCCGGTCTACCGATCAAACGAGGCGATTCTGACCCCAGAAGTCCGCGTCATCGATGAAGAAGGAAAACCGCTCGGCGTCCTTGTGACGACAAACGCCATTGTGATGGCTCGCGAGCGCGGGTACGATCTCGTTGAGGTCTCCCCAAAAGCCGTACCCCCGGTCTGCAAATTCCTCGATTTTGGCCAATTTAAATACCAAAAAGAAAAGGAGATGCGTGTGCAAAAAGCCCGCGCGAAAAAAGTCGAGGTCAAAGGCATTCGCCTCTCCGTCAAGATGGGGCAGCACGACATCGACATTCGCGTGAATCAGGCCACTGAATTTTTAACCGAAGGCAACAAACTCAAAATTGAAATCATGCTACGTGGCCGCGAAAAAGAACACGGCGACCTCGCCTACAAACGCATTCAAGAATTTCTTGATCGCTTAACGCTGACCTATCCTCTGACCGTGGAACAACCAACCACCCGAGCAGGTGGAAATGTCTCAACGATCGTGGGGAGGAAATCGTAACAGTGTCCTGTTCAGGGTGTACGAAGAATATTGTGCGTTCCGATACGGCGAAGTGTGATGCGACCCTGCTCGACTTGGCAGGTCATACGATAGGAAAGTGTCACTCGAATTTCAAAAATACCTAGCGTTTTTGGTTGCATTTTCTTAATCTGAAGAGAGGGATGGCGTAGATTATTAGCCAAGAGCCGCAGCACCTTCTCGACTTTGTTTTGAATATTGTTCGGCAGAGACCGGAAATCGTTCAAGAACGATTCGGTTCGGACGAAAATCATACACGGCGGAGATTACGTATGAGGCTATCGACGTCCAAAAATTTCTCGACACGACCTGCTTTGAGCTCTTTATCTGCCTGACGTTCTTTCTCCTGCCATTCATCGGTATAAAAATAATGTTGCTCTTTAGGGATATGCTGGGGGGGTACGAGATAGATACCATTGCCCGCAGTGATGATGGCGAGTTTTGTTCCCTGACGTAACTTGAGCTGACGGGCGATACCCTTGGGTAGCCGCATCTCGCCTCGCACCCCGAGCTTTATGGTCTTCAGGTTGTTCTCCTTTGTTCGGTCAAGAGTGGGGTTGATCATAAAAATGGAAGAGATCTTAATCGAATACGTAGCAAAGGTAGCATTTCACCTCAAAAACGAAAAGAGGCCAAGTTCCAAAGTGCCAATATTTATGAATCTTTCTCCCCAGATCATCCTAAAATCCCCAAAGCTTTCTTTAATTGATACGCCCGCACCTGCTTCAAAAGACCACTATAGGATGGCGTGTTTTTTGATGTCAGACGGCGTATCAGTCGACGTTTCGTCTTTGTTCGCAAGATTCGATAATGAGGAAAACAAACAAAACCAAGAAAATCTACACCTTGATGATACCGTGTAAGAATAATTTTCTTTGGATGAAGGGCTAAGTGGAGTTTATGAGAGAGAAAGGTCTGGATCTTAGAAAGGACCGCTTCTAAAACACAGCGGTCGTGGTGCAATAGAACGAAATCGTCGCAATAGCGGACGTACGGCCGCATCCGTAACTCATGTTTCACGAATTGATCTAGTTCATTTAAATAAATGTTTGCGAACAGTTGAGAAGTGAGATTTCCGAGAGGAATCCCTTGTGGAAAGCTTTTGATGACGATCTTTAACAACTCCCTGGCGCGAGGGTCTGTAATAATGCGTGTCAGGATCAAAAACAAGATCTCCTGATCTACACTTTGAAAAAACTTTTGGATATCTAACTTTAACACCCACACCGTTCTGGTATTGTTCCGTGATAATTGCCAACCAAAGGCCTGAAAATGGTCCACCGCCCGATGCGCCCCCTTACCTTTTCGACAGGACCAGGAATCGAAGATAAACCGACGATCGAACAACGGTTCGATCACTCTAAAAAGAGCATGATGTAATAACCGATCCCTCACCGACGGTTTATGAATATGACGACGTTTTGGGTCATGAACGTAAAATGATTCATACGGTCCATGGCGATAATTCCCATCCCGCAGATCGTCATAAAGCGCAAAAACGTGCTCCTCTAAATTCCATCCAAATGCCTGGACATCGAATTTCCTCATCTTTCCTTTTTTGAACTCTTGCCAAGCGCCAAATAAATTTTCAAGTGATATAATTTGCTCAAAGAAACTATGAGTACCCCCCCCCAATACAATTTCTGGTTTGCCCATTTTCCATACATTTTATGCAAGTATTAAAGCTCTGACTTCGTGGTACGTCCAATGCCCAAAAACGCAGCGATACGCGGTGGGTAATACGATCCTGCCTCTGGCTCATCAAATCCTGGGGCTCCTGGTGCGAACTAATGCCGCGCGAGGATACAAACGGCTTGCCCTCATGCAAGAAACGAGTGCGCAGCTTGATCTGTTAAAAATATTCGTTCGGCTCGCCAAAGATACCCATGCCATGACTGACAAAAACTATATCCAACTCCAAGGCCATCTGAATGAAACAGGGAAAATGTTGGGCGGCTGGATCAAGGCGCAAGCAACCGGAACGAAACGTCCCCCGATGAATACGGAGGACGATCGCGGGATGTGATCAGGGGACGAAAGCCAACATTGTCATTCGCGTTGTCGTTCCAATTCACGTACGACGCGCCGCCGTTGTCAGAATTGCCGGAAATGACGCGCTTACCAGATCCATAATGCGCGCGGCCGTCAAGATCACCGTCCCTCGAACCAGACGCTCGATATGTTCTTAGGACTGTATAAATATGTGGCGGTAGAGGCTCCATGGAAGCACTCACCCGCACGAGCCGTGCGCACGTCGTATCCCTCATTTCGGTGAACCAATCTCCACGTGGGAGTGATTACAAAAACCGCGCCGTCATTCTATCACGTTTTTTGCAAAATTATAGCGGTGGGTAGGCTTCACCATTCCAAAGTTCCAAAAGTCAAATTCCAAATTACCAATTCTCATTTCCAACTTTTAATCTCAAACATTCTGCTGCTTTTTTGGAGGGAAAACAACCAGGGGACGAAAGCCAACACTGACAACCGCGCGGCCGCCCCAACTCACGACCGACGCGCCGCCGCGGTCAGAACCGCCGGAAACGACGCGCCTACCAGATCCATAGTATTCCTCGTTCCATTCATAGGTACTGGTATCGTTGAAACCAGGACCTTGACCCATGACGTTAGATTCGATGGTACGAGGAAGACGAACCATGGCTCCTGGAATACGATCAACCCCGAGGTTCGCACCAATCGCTTCCCAAAACTCAGGCTTTTTAAAAACGTCAGGATGAATCTTATTACGATGTCCTTGGCTCGCCTCTTGATTCACGACACCCTGGCGCACAAGATCTTTGATAACCCCCTGAATCAGTTCATCATGCGCGTACGTCTGACTCCCATTTTGATAATTTGGCTTTGGTCGCGTATCTTTAAGAACCCAAGCACCTGGTAAATCCAAAGGGGTCAACCCTTGCAGATTTGGGTTCTCTTGATTGTCTGAAAGATTTTGAATCGCTTCGACTTCATCAAAAAACTCAATACCGTACTGCGCACCAGGTGTATAGCGTTTCCCTGGCTTATGCTCCCAGCCTGGAAGCTCCAACTCCTCGTTCATCTGCATCGCTGGCCAGTATTCCAAACGAAAATGATTTTGCTCCCAAAAACGCACCAACTCCGGCGTGATGCCTGCGGGGATGGTAAGGATGGAGTGATTGTTAAAATCCTGTCCGAAAAACTCCCGAAGGCGATGGAACTCTCTTTCATGAATCGCTTGAAACACAACAAATGAATTCTCGGACTCGTTTCCAGGCGGTGTTATGGAAGGATTTTCGTCAGCCCTTTGAGGCAGGGGTTTTCCAGCAACCGGTTTTTTCTTTTTCTTCCACTCCAATACGTCACTTAGTGGCGCCAGCCTTGGTTTTCCCTCCGGACTCGTAAAAAGTGCCCAGCCTGGAGCCGTGAGGCCGGCGTAAGTCCAGACTCGTTCCGCTTCGTCCGTAAACACATCTCCTGCGTTCGCATATTCTTTCTTCTTTTCGTCCGTTAAAGACATCTCTCGATAAAGCCATTCGCCGAGCTTCTTTTCTGGCATGGCGGCAAATTCCTCTTGTCGTTTGCGATCACGATTGACCTGAATGAGCGCATCATCGATCACTGCCGTCCGTACTACATTTCCCTGCTCATCTCTTACGTTTGTTTTGATCTTGAATGCGGAAGCGACTTCGTCCGTCCAACCGTATTTTGTGACGAGTTGTTCCACCACCTGTAACGCATCACGAGCACGGTCTGCCCAAAGAGATAATTCGTCGCGAGTGAGTGATCCAGGAACCGTCCCTCTTGGAATGCGCGGGTCGCCCAACGCTAAAAGCCCGACCGTAGCTACAAGCGCATCTCTACGATCATCCCAAGAGCCGTTTTTAGCATAAGCCGCCTCCGCACGAAAGATCTCTTGAAGAAGCACCTGATGCCGGCCCGGGAGTTCGCTTAAATAGCGGATCGTTTCTGGCCATGTTTTAGATCCTGCTTCCAAACTCTGACCCTGTGACATCGTTTCTTCTAATGCAAGTCTAGTCCGCTCTTGGTACCGAGCATCAAAACCGCCCTCCGGCGAAAGAACCTCGCGCCACACACCCATACCGTTCATGGGTTGAACGTAGGCCTGGTCGTGAAAATAGTCAGCGAAAGGCAGAAGAACTCTTTGAACCTGGTCAGGGATGTCTGAAGGACGCTCAAGGCCACGTGCCTGAAGATACTGTCTCATCTCTTCCTGCTTGGTTTTCTCATACGCCTTGGCTACCGCCTCTGTTCTTTGACGTGCCATTTTTATAAGTTCAATGGTCTTATTCAGAGAAGCGAGAGCTGACGTCACACGCTCTGGACGACGAAGACCTCCTTCAATTTGTTGCGCTATCTCCGTGCGGAGCCGCTCCAATACATTAGGCGCCAATGACTCGAACGGACGCGCTACCTCCGCAATTTGTTGCCATTCTTCAAACAGCTCTCGATCTTTGCGCTCCTGTTCCTGTGCTACATCCTGCTTCATCCGTCGCGACGCTCGTTCCTCTGCAATCTCTGTAGGCAATTTTTGTTTTTTGACCGCTTCTATACCATTTTCAATGCTCATTGTCCCTTCTTGCTGCAACGACGCTAACCACTCCGGCTGTACATAAGCCGGCAAATCCGCTACCGATTTTGGTTTCTCGCTCATACGGGACATCACGTTAGATTTTACTTGAAATCGACACCTTCTGCCAATCAGCTCCTATATCCGCGTCAGCCTCTTGCTTATTTATCAGGATTCCGCTACATTGTAGCCCTACATAAATCCCTCCTATGGCCAAACTCAAAACACACAAGACTGTCTCCAAACGCATCAAGATCACCAAGAACGGCAAACTTCTTAAACGTCATGGCGGTCAAGATCACTTCAACAGCCGCGACAGCGGAACGATCACCCGCAAAAAACGCCGCGACCAATCCGTCGCCCAAGTCTACGCCCGCAACATCAAGTCTCTGATGCCACATGCGTAACATGAGGCGTTAGGCGTTAGGCTTTAGGCACTAGGGCAACCCAACCTTAGAAACCTCAACCTAAAGCCTAATCGCCTAGCGCCTAATCGCCTAACGCCTAATCACCTAAATTGATATGCCAAGAGTTAAACGCGGGACCCACCGCATCAAACGCCGAAAGAACATCCTTGCCCGTACCAAGGGCATGATGTGGGGACGTAAAAGCAAAATCACATTAGCAAAGACCGCCGCTTACAAAGCAGGTGTCAACGCCTACCGCGATCGTAAGTTGAAGAAACGCGACAACCGCGGCTTGCAACAAATCCGCATCAGCGCCGCCACGCGCCTGCACGGCGTGAGCTACTCCAAATTCATGGGAGACCTCAAAAAGCGCGGCATCACTTTGGATCGTAAGGTCCTCTCCGAAATCGCTGCCAAGTATCCAGACGTCTTCAAAAAAATCATGGCGGTCTAA
>CAYGGQ010000002.1:13121-19403 GCA_964349535.1 uncultured Gammaproteobacteria bacterium
GGGGTGTTTTATTTTTATTCACAGGGCACTCCCTTTTCTTTTGCTCAGATATAAAAAGAGTTGTATACTATTTTAAACTCTATGTCTGAACGCGCTATGCAAGTCCCCTCTCCTCTCCCAGAGGCGGCAAAAAGAAGAGGCCCTCTGCCTATTTCGGAGGCAATGCGTCAAGAATCCTTGCGACGCAGTACCGCAAAAAACGAAATGGCTTTGTCAAAAGTCATAGTCGATGAGTCTTTTCAAGAGGAGGTTGCCGATCAAGAACGCAACGTCTCTCAATTACGTCAGACCCTACAGCAACCAACGCAAGAAGAACGCTTAGCGGCGCAGGTGAAGGCTCAACTCAAGGCACGGGTTGCCGCAACGGATCGTAAAATTGAGGAACTTGATGCAGAAATTAAGGAAATCACTGGCGGAAAATCTGCTGACGAAATTGATGACGCGCTCAAAACCCCTTGGGGTGGTCTCAAGCGTTTTTTTCGTACCGCCTTTAATCCAAAACTTCAAGAAAAAATTAACCAGCGCAACGCGCTCCTTCAGGCAAACCAAAAACTGGACGACAACTGGAGACTCACGGGCGATCGACCTGTGGCGACTTCCAGCCTTGATGAGCAGGTACAACAAAGAAATCTAACACGAAAACAGGAATATCTCGACACAGAGGGTAAACGTCTGGCGCAAGAAGGTTGGCAAGAAGGAGGCAATAAGCAAGCTGCCGTTTCTAAAAAAGACAGTCGTGCAAGACGCGAGCAAAAAACGACACAAGCTATGGAGGAGGCCTGGTTTAGAGCGGGTGATGCTGTTCCAGAAGAAGACGCGCAAACCCTGATCACTCCAACGGGTGAAGAAGTGTTGGAGGCTGACAGACCACAAGCAAAGGCGCGAAAACTTAGTAAATTAGAAGCAAACGTCGTTCGTGCCGAGCAGGGACAAGCAAAACGTGATGCAAAGCGTGCTCTTTCTGGAAAACCGCTTGATGAAGAAAAACCCTTGGACGAAGACTTCTTACAACAGACAGAACGTAACCTCCAGCGTCAAGAAAGACGCGCGCTGTTAGATGAAATGAACGCTGTCGAGCCAAAGCCCGTGCATGACCGCTTACAAAAACAGGCTGATGCTTTTCACGCCAAAGAGGAGGAACGACGCAGACGTCAAGCGGAACAGGAGCGGCTTGAATGGGAAAATAAAATCAACGAAACGCGCGCACGGATCGCGCGAGAAGAAGCGCAACAGCAGGAAATTCGTGAAAGCATGGAAAGGGAAGCTGCAGCTGCTCTCGAAAAAGCAAAACAGGTGCAAGCGCAACGAGAAGCCAAAAAACGCGCGACACAAGAACGCGTAGGTCAACGCATGGCGAACGCCATCGATCAAAAAGCAAAGACGGAAAAAGCATTCGAAGAGCGCCTCAATGCGCAAAATGAAGCGATGCTAGCCCGCATCAAAGCAAGAGAGCGCCAATCACAGGAACGCGAAGGCCAACAGATGGCGAATGAGATCGACAAAAAATTACAAACGCAGAAGGCGTTTGATGAGCGTAGTAAAAAACAGGTTGAGGCATCCGTTGCGCGAGCGAAAGCACAAGAGCTGCGAGCGCAGCAGCGAGAACGCGCCGCACAGGAACGTGCTGGTCAATCAATTGCGGATGGAATTGATGAGGAAATAACCCGCAACGAAAGCCGTGCAAGGACCCAGCGAGAGTTTGACCAACGTATTGCAACACAAGACACCGCAATGCGTAATCGAATCGCGGAAGCACGCGCCAAAAAAGAAAAGGCGACTTTTGATGAACGGGATCGGGATCTTTCTATAGTGGCAGACAGACGTGCCGATCACCTGATCGACGTCCCACAGCAAAAAAGTGCTGACACCCGGAGGGAGCGCGCCCAACAGAAAAAACTCCAAGCCTTACTTGATGAAATCATCGCTTCTTTACCAGCCGATGAACGAGAGGAACTCCGACCAAAAGCAGAAACAAAGACATCGCCACCACAAAGAAAAGGCCGTGCCAAACAACCACCAGAATCCGCTGCAGCCTAGTCATAGAAACCCCCGTTTTACGGGGGTTTCTTGTTTTGACCTCGTCCTCCGTTGACAGAACCTCATTTTTCTGTTAACGTAAGTTGTTCCTTGAAAAGGTTTTTTATCACCATTCTTTCTGTTTGCAAGGAGACGCGCATGAAAAACGGCAATAGAAGGGACGTCGCAGCACGTTCTCATGAATCCCCTACGAGTACGCTCAAGGGGGTCTCTGATCTACGGGTGCGGGTCATCTGTCTTTCGGATGATCTCACCGCGCCTGATCAACTGATACGCGAAATTGCGATGCCGGATGAAGGAACCGTCTGGCTTGGCAATGATGCGACATTCAACATCGGCACCGAGGAGATCATGGGTCGACGCAAACTCGTCGAGCGCGACCGCACAGGTCAGCTGTTCCTCTACTTTCGAGAGGGAGACCAAGGCTGGGTCTCTGAAAACGCTCGACCGATCTCAACCATCAGGCGGGCCCTTGCTTCGGCTCGCAAGCTTGAGCAATGCATTGAAGCTGGGCAGATGACGCCCTTCGGCCTTCGTTTGCCAATCACGAACCATGCTTGCGGACGCGTATGCGTCGAGGATGTGGTCATCGAATTCAGCCCTGCGGCTGTGGTAACATCACACGCCACTCCCGTCAGCACCCCAGCTCCTTCTCCCATTCCGCCCGTCATCGTGGACACCTCCCCGCTCCGCATTCCACGAGTATGGGATGCGTTGCTGGATCGTCTCCTTGGTCTCTGACACCAAGTCCCCCGTAGCTTTACGCGAAGAGGACTGGCCAAGTCCCCCGTAGCTTTACGCGAAGGGGGACTTTTTTTATCTTTTTCCAACTGCTATACTGTGTTTCATCATCCTTCTATGCCTGAATCATCGCGTGCATTTCGCAATTCTTCTGTTGAACAGCCCACACCCCTCACGAAAAAAGTTCGGGCTGAACGAGGCACTCGTTCACGAACACCAGAACATCTCTCACAGAGTGATGACGATACCATGATCGAATTAAGTTCTGCGGATATCATTACGTCGGATGAAGACGCTGAAACACTTGTGTCCCACACGGCAGCCAACACGATTCGATCCAAAATCCAAGAAACTCTCCCACATCGTCCCCCGACGGAGATTGAAAAAGCGCAACGCAGCATGGAAGAACACTGGATGGCTATTTTTGAACGTTACTCCGCAACCCCAGAAGAGCTGCTCGCAAAACGTACCGGGGCTCTTGGACGCATGAAATCTTTCTTCAAACGCCGCGACGAACAACTCGATTTTTGGCTAGCCCGTTATTTTCATTACAAACGCGTTCTGGAGGCTGCGGAGGATCAACACATGCGCGCCACGACTGAACAGCGCGCGCAACGCTATGATGGCGATGTAGAACGCGCCTTCTTTCGCAATGAATCCAATCTCTTTGAAGATCGTGGTGACGATCGGGATTTTTCTGTCGGCCTCACCGACACCGAACGCGAACAAGGCCACGGCTTTGATGCGGAAGATGAAAACTTTTTTCAACGCGGCGATGATGAAGTCCGACGTATCACCGAAGCAGAGCGTCCAGACGACTTCGAACCCCCCTCCTCCAGAAAACGCTAAATTGCGTGACTTGAAATCTGCGCCGACACTTCCTCCAAGAAGTCTTGTTTCGACATTTCTCGCTGATCCTGCTCCCCGCGCACGCGCACCGTGAGATTGCCCCCGTCTGACTCGCGGTCCCCAACAACCAACATGCGTGGATATTTTTGTTTTTCTGCTGTTCGAATCTTTTTTCCGACGGACTCAGTGGAATCATCAACCAAAACCCGAAGACCGACGGCTGATAATTCTTTGGCCAAAGCCTGCGCAAACTCAATGTGACGATCAGCGACGGGCAAGACGGCAACCTGTACCGGTGCCAACCAAAATGGAAACGCGCCGCCAAAATGTTCGATCAACAGGACCATAAAACGTTCGAGTGAACCCATGATAGCGCAATGCACCATGACAACACGTTCTCGTTCCCCTGCTTCATTGGTACAAATTAAATCAAAACCTTCTGGTTGACCAAAGTCCAGTTGAATCGTTGCTGCCTGAAAGGTACGACCAAACACATCTCGGCCCATAAAATCAATTTTTGGACCGTAAAACGCGGCCTCCCCCATGCCGTCCGTGTAGGCAACTCCGCGATTTTCAACCACGGTCTTTAATTGTTTCTCTGCTCGTTCCCATGTTTCTTCCGTGCCACTGTACTGCTGCATCTTGCTTGGATCATGTCGTGAAAATCGTACGGTTAATTCAAGACCGAACGTGCCGTAAAAAGTCTGCACGACATTCCAAATACGCTCGATCTCCTCCTCAATCTGACTCGCGCGACAAAACACATGCGCATCATCTTGCGTGATGGAACGCACGCGGCTCAACCCGCTTAACTCTCCACTCTGCTCATCGCGATAAACCATCGTGGTCTCACGATAGCGAATCGGGAGCTGACGATAGCTACGTGCCTGCGACGCGTAGATCTGCGCGTGATGAGGGCAGTTCATGGGCTTCATCGCGAATTCATGCCCTTCGCGTGTGTTGATTTTGAACAGCTCATCTGCAAATTTCTTCCAGTGCCCGCTCTTTTCGTATAAATCCTTTTTTGTGATATGTGGAATCGTGACGGCCTGATATCCTCCACCCAACTGTTGACGCAATTCCTGCACATACGCGTTCAACAATTCACGAATCACGGTTCCGCGTGGTGTAAACAGTGGCAACCCCGGACCTACAAGATCGGAAAAGACAAAAAGGTCTAATTCTTTCCCCAGTTTACGGTGATCGCGCTTTTCTGCCTCTGCCATCATCGTCTCATAAGCATCAAGCTCTTCAACCGTTGCAAAACAGAACCCATAAATGCGCTGCATTTGAGGGTTTGTCTCTTTTCCACGCCAATACGCACCCGCGATCTTGGTCAATTTCCATGCAGAGCCAATGTCTCGCGCCTCTGTGACATGAGGACCACGACATAGATCGACGAACGTGCCTGTGCGATAGGCCGTGACCGTGCCCACATTCTGCGGATCAATATCTTGTGCTTCTTCCGTGCTCACCTTGGTTGTCCCTTTTGTCTTGAGATCCTGCAACAACTCAACTTTGTACGGCTGATTCAACTCTCCAAACAAGTGGATCGCGTCATCAATCGCCAACTCTTCTCTCACGAAGGCGGGATTTTCCCGTTGAATCCCCTGCATGGCTTTGCTGATGGCCTTGAGGTCATCCGTTGTGAGCGGTCGATCGATGTCTATGTCGTAATAAAATCCATTTTCCACGACCGGACCCACACCAAACTTTGCGTTTGGAAATAAACGCTGTGCCGCGGCTGCGGTAAGATGAGCCGCGCTATGACGACGCACTTCGAAGGGATATTCCATAAAAAATTTAGAAAATAAAAAACGAAACTACGCAAACAGGAGTTTCGTCGGGACCCCCTTTTGCCAAGGCTTCAGAGGGCGGTTCCACCCGCGTTTCCCCCTTCGTCCTCTGTATCTTCTACAGCTAGGACTTCGGGGGACTGCTTCGTTCTATTCAGTTGTGGACGCCGGTTGGTGAGGCCGGAGGATAAAAGTAGGATAGAAGCAAGTCAGGGTGACGTCAAGCGACGAGCCGATGTCATCCTCGTGCGAAGTCCGACGAAGACACGGCAAAGCTGAGCTTAGCTCTGGGATCCAGCGTGCGATAGCACCAACCAATAAGGATTTTCTTATGATTTATTGGCGCTGGTGCCGCGCGCTGGATTCCCGCCTCCTCCGCCTTAGGCGGATGCGCCTTAGGAGCAGCGGGAATGACAGAAATTTTATTCCACCTTTATCTCAATATGGTCCTTCAACGTTGGAATCTTGCTAAACCAACTTGGTGATAATTTTATGGTGACCTCATCAACACCATCAATGGTCTTTAAGAGTCGCGTGGCTTCGTCTTTGCTCTTTCCCGCGACGAATCCCTTATCTAAGGCGGGGCTATTCGCGGTTAAGCGATAGGACGCATCAATCGTGACGTGTATGGATGCTTTTTCATCTTTGGTGTCTGTGGACTCAAGCACATACACGGCAGAGGCGTTATCTAATGGGAGGAGCTCGCGACCTTCTGGGATCTTCTCTTTTAGTTTTGTGCGCACGTAGGTTGTCATGTCGTCTTTTGGATAGTAGACGACCGTGACATCCAATTTAATGGAGGCTAAGAATGTGTCCGCGGATTGTCCGGCGATGACATTCGCCTTTTTTTCTAAAACCT
>CAYGGQ010000002.1:19413-26580 GCA_964349535.1 uncultured Gammaproteobacteria bacterium
CGCTACTTCGGCTGACAAGGCTTTTTTGGCCTGATCAAGCACGATCTCGGTGAGTTCTTTTTGTGCTTGGTCGATATTCTGCTGTGTCACGGTTTTTCCCGTGTCTGCTGTGATTTTTGTGGCTGGTTTTGCCACTGTTTTTGTTTTTGTGGAAACGACAGATGATGGGGTCGCGATAAAAGCGGCGTCCGAAACGGCGTAGATGTATTTTTGTAAATCGACGAATAAACCAGGGATCGTGAATTTGGTCGGTCCGATGGCGTAGAGTGAGCCTGCTTCGTCCGCGTAGACTTCAACCACGACCTCTCCACCAGATGGAACGTTAATCGTACGATCGATGCGGTAAAGCTTGTTGTCTGATGTCAGCAAACGTGTGGTCTTGACCAATGTTTGCGCCTTAGAATACTTGTTGATAATTCTGACGCTGCCCTTGGCAAGCAAGGTTTCATCTGGCGCTGAAACACTCACCGTGGGTTGAACGGCGGGCACCGCAACGGACGCAGGTTCAGTCGAAGTGACGGCGGCGACCTTAAATTCTTGAATTTTTTCAAACACACTCTGTACCACGCGCCCTGGAATCTGACCCGCTCCTGCCGTCTTTGCGACTTCAACCGCGCCATCCCAACGCACGGCGTGCTGCTGGGTTTTAATAAAAATTTCGGCACGCACGGATGACAACCAGAGAACGCCGACGACAATCAATACCACCAAACCAACAAAGGTATAAGCGATATTTCGAAACAAGCGAGGGCGAGGCAGGGTTGGAAACGAAGGCGCGCTAATGGGGACCACATGGGGTCGGCGGTGTCCGCGTACGGTCATAAGGATCTTGTAAAGAAGGATACCATATTTTTTCCTCTTAGTCTTTTCTCACAACACCCTTTCCTTTTGCGCCTTCGTCTTCCTGTAAATCCGTAGACAAGGCTGGCTCGATGGAAGAAATCATCTCGTTTACAGCCACATCTTTGGCTTGAAAGCGCGTTTCCCCAATCAAATCAGCAAAACGGCCGACATCTAACGTCGATGGCGTTAACTGGACTTCAAATGTCGCCTCTAATTCTTGGACCTCATCGGCAATCTTAACGATGGACCATCGTACGGTGCGTGAGACGGGATCATAACTCATGGTTCCCGCGTCCGTGGTTGTTCTGGCACTCCAGGCGGCGTTTTTTGGTAAAACGGCGGTAAACGAAGCTTCTTCCAAGGCATGAAACGTTTTTGTGACACGCCATACCAAACGATAGGCCGTGGTTTTATTCGCGACAGGGGGCAATGGACCGAAGCCTAAGGGCGCCCCTTCTTCCGTAAAATAACGAGCCATGACAGAGGATTCTACGTTTGAACGATAGCGCACCGTTATTGGTTGAGTGCGTACGATGCGTTGCACCTTTGTTCCGCCCACAATCGGGACTTCTGCCTCCACCGTGATACGGATGGCGGCATCGCGCGTCCCACTCGCGATAAGCAGAGTTGGAATCGAGAGCTCAATGCGACCATCTTGCTGGGAAGCGAGGGAGGCGAATGATGAGATCTGTTCTTTTGCATAACGAATGGTTTGCACCACTGCCTTTGTCGTTGAGACGCCTCGCGATTCATCGTCCAACCCTTGCCAATCGAGCCAAGAAAAATTCTTGGTCGACGTTCCATTTAAAAAACTCTCGAAACCGATCCGCAAAGCCACGTTTTTAAGTACTTCTGGGCTCGTATTTTGATACCCAATCGCGATGCGGAGCGGATCACCGGGTGCGATCGTGCGGTCGGTGGATGCGCCATTGATCACAAATTGCACGGCAAGGTCTCCGGGAACAACGGGGACATGCGCCTCGCGACGATCGTAGACGATCAGGCCTCCCTGCGCGTCACGACGACCGGCTGCAACCTGAAATTCCTTGTCCCCCGCAGATCCGGCTGCAAATGATCCGACCCAACGAATCGTTGTCGATGCGTTGGGCGCGAGATGAGAGATGGCAAAAGCCACATCTCGCGCCTCATTCAATCCGCGTGCGGTAGAAGACGTTGTCTGCAACAAAAAACCCTCTGGTAAAGACACGCGGACGACCAGATCCTTCATGGCCTGCTCTCCTTGGTTCAGCAACCGATAGCGAAAGGTGCTCATATCCCCCGCGATCAATTTTGTCGGGGCCTCGATTGAGCCTTCGAGTACACTTTTTTCATAATTCACGGCTACCGACGTCGCCGATTCAAACTCTTTACTGAAATTGGAGGGGTGGTAAGTACTAATAAGCTGAATAGAGGTCTGCGTACCGAGTGCGCCTGTAAAATACCCTTTTACTTGGATGTCCCCCCGACTGCCGACCGGTAAAAAACCTAACTTCCATAAACGCAGGTCTGCATCACTTGGAGCAGGCTTCACTTCTGTCGCTGAAAAATCAAAAGGCAGGCTCACACGGACCTCGGCCGTGGCAAGGGGTGTCGTTGCCGCGTTAGACCAGTGGACGGTGTACGTTTGTTCTTCGCCCAATACGATCTTTCGCGGACCATCGAGAGAGAGCTCCAAACCACGATCGTGAAACTCACGAAATGGCTGGAGGATAAAAAAACCTGCCCAGGCTGCTCCTGAAGCGAGGACGCAAAATCCGATCAATCCCATGAGCCACCAAAGCCAACGCCGACTCCGCTGACGATCGAGTCGTGAAAGATTAGGCATTTTGCCAGAACCATCCGCGTAGATCGCTTGCAGACCCGCTGCCAATTTTTTTTGTCGCGTTTCGCTTGCCGACTTCGAAACACGCGTTGTTTTGAACGTACGAGGCGCGTCAGACGGGGAACGTTTAGGGCGTGAGGGGTGGTTCGACATGAGAGGTGTCAAAAACATGAGCGGCGACGCGGTCGCGATCCCACAAACCCGAAAAAGTTGTGGAAGAAGAGGACCAAACGGCCTGCCAACCCGATGGGACTTGAACGGACGTGTCCAATTGACGATCAATTTTTCCGGATTGGCTGGTAAGCAGAAGCGTATAAGCCGCGCGATTTTCAGAAACGTGACCATCTTCGGAGGCTTGACGCGCAAGATCAAAAACAGTAAACGGTAAACGATAGCGATAGGTCGTGACCGAAGTCGCACCTGGTTCCAATTGCCACCAACCCCCGAATGCCGTGCGCCCAAACTCATCCGTCACGAGCACGTCATTTGGCCCAGACCGTGGGTTGACGGTTTGCGCTTGAACGTCCGCATCTTCAGGGTCTTCTGCTAAAGACTGCTTGAACAAGGCGGGCGAAGGCGGCATAAAACCTTTTGCAGATAATAACTCTGACCCCTGCGGCACATACAAGCGTGCGTAGGTGACATTGTTGACCCCGCTAAACAGCTCTCCCTTCCTTCCATGATGCGTTCGGGTCACTTTCACCTCATCAATGATCGAACCGTCCGCTTGAATCGTAGCCTGATGCACCACCTGTTCTTGAATCACCCCGTCTGTTTTTTGACCGGCGATATTGGACTCAACCAAGGCAAGCGCGTCACCTGCTGTGGGCTTGAGGCGGCCGCTCCATCCCCATTGATCGATCAGTTGTTGCTCATCTTCATCCACAAATGCTACCTGAATCTCCTTTGTGTCGAGCGCTTCAGACATGAGTGCGGCGTACTTCAACCAATCGTCTTGAGATCCCTGTTTGATGCGATCTAAAACTTTTGGCAACAAGTCGCCGATAAATTTCTTTGGCTTGTTCTCTTCTTTGTCATATTCCAACTCCACAGCCTTTTGCGTTTCAAATAAAAAATTCTCCGCCGTGATGGTTTTGCCATATTCAGGCATCTCAATCGGTCCCGTGATAACTAATAGCTTCTGCACCAGTGTGGCGTTCATCGCAATCACACCGTCGACAGAGGGCTGACCCGACTTACTCCAAAACCAACGCACCTTTTCCGCGGCGGCGGCAAAGTCTGGGAACCAGTTGCTGTCTTGAAACTCCCAACGAGCTGCGATCAACTGCAACGGTTGCGGAGGTTTGACGCGAACCAACAATTGATTGCGTAAATCGTAGGGACCGCCTCCCGGAACCACCACTTTTTTGACCTCGCCACGATCAACCGTGACATCTGCGACGGATCCGATAAAGCCGCCCGTAGGTCGCAACTCTGTTTGATTCTGAAATAAGACGAGATAACGCCTCGCGCGATCATGGCCAACGACGTTCAAGAGCAGTTCCGCCACGGCCTTCATGTCACGCATGGCTAGTCGGCTTTCGGTGAGTGCGGACTTGAGCTGTTCTACCTGCGTTCTGACAGATACCGGCACTCGTTCGATGCTCACCCGAGCAACCGCGTCTGCCGCCTCATCGAGTGGCGCTTGCGCGGACTCCATGTACGTTAAGAAGGTCAACAGACGCTCATCTGGATAGCGCGGTGATTGTTCGAGGGCGCGTGCAAACCCCTGGGAAAGCAACCGGGCCGCGTCTGCCGCACGCTGACCGGCAAGTAACAATCCACGAGCGCTCTGATAGGTTTCTCGTGTTTGCGGAATGAGTTGCGCGGCAGCAAGAGCCAGCGCGTTCACATTCGTAAGCGCATGATCTGCTTGCGCAAACCGTTCGGATGCCTGTAGCAACGCTTGCGATTGTTCCGCGCCTTGTGTCTCCATTGCTGTTCGGACTTCAGACAACGCCGCTTCGCTCCCCGCTTTGACCTCGGCAACAGACGCAAACAGTGAACGAGAAAATGACACCGATGCGGCCGGCAACGTCACGGCTGCGAGTAGTCCTAGAAAGCCCACCAACACGCGCAATTTATTCAACCGAGGCTGTACCAACGGCACCTCCCAAGTTTCTTCAACCTCTTCTGGATCTGCTTCCGCTTCCGCATTCAAAGCGACCTGCTCCTGCGGCAATAGTTCCATCTCTTCCTGCTCCTCGTCCTGTGATTCATGCTGATTGATACGCGGTTCAACCGTCACGATCTCCCAACGAATAAAAGGCGCGCGCACGCGTGACCACCAACCATAACGCTCCGCGAAAGCGACGTCTGGATGCGCGGGGGTAAATTGCTCAATGAAAAAGCGCGGATCTAGCCCATCTACAAAAAGATCACTCGCCAAGGCAGAAAGGTGATCGATGGTAGGAGGGATCTCGTATGGCGCCGTCCAGTCTTCTACACTTTCAAAAGGATATTCGCGTGGCTCATACGCAGGCATCTTTCTCACCGTTGGCTGCATTTCGATCAGATGCTGACTCGGCGCATGGGTACGAAAACGGACCTCAACACGCTGCGCCCGACGTCGGCGTGCTTTTGATGCAACTTGGTGAATTAATTCCGTGTCCAACCGACGAATCGTGTCATCTCGACGCTCTGTGGGTTGAACGAATACGATTGCCTCTTGCGCAACAGGCTCCGTTCTTAACACGCCTTGACCTTTTCGACGGCGTTTTTTCTCAATAAAAAAATTCGGCGCAAAGGAGATGGTCGCTCCTTCCCGCTCTATCACGCGCGAGAGCTGAATTTCCAAAGCTTCACCCTGTGCAGCACCCGCGTCTGGACCTCGCTTTTTCCGAGACGTGGCTCGAGTCATGAAAAAATACTACTTGCCGACCCGTTCGTAAGCGGCGAGGGTCCGTTGTGCAGCCAATGACCAACGATGACGGTCATTCGCTTCTCGTCCTCCTAATTGAGCTTGCTGCCGCATTCCTTGATCGCCTAGCACGGTATCGACAGCACGTATCATATCATCGACGCGACCATCTCGGAAGAAGGTAACGCCCATTTTTGGCAACACTTCTGGCAAACAGGTGGAGTCGCTCGAAATGACCGGGCAACCACGCGATAAAGCCTCAAGCGGGGGCAGTCCAAACCCCTCTTCTGAAGACGGAAACACAAAGGCCTGTGCTTGATCAAAGAAACCCGCTAACTCCGCGTCAGACAGACGACCAGGAAATTGAATGTTTGACAGACCTTGCTGTAGAACCGAAGCTTCTTGACGCTTCATGAACACATCTTTTTCGCCTGCAATGACGAGCTGTAGCCCCAAATGACGCGCGGACAATATGGGCCACGCCTCTATCAAAAGATCGAGGCGTTTATGCGGATAAGCACTGCCTACATAGAATAAAAATGGCGTTTTTGGCACACGAGACAGATCTGGCGCAGGAAACGACGTTAATCCTTCACCAGTGACCATGACTCGCTTCTCTGCAGAAGGACAATGCTGGATCACGTCTTTTGCGACGTACTGCGTAGGCACCAAAATCTGATCTGCCGTGTTCAATACATGCTGCACAAGCTGACGATACGCCGCGTATTTTATGCGCGCCTTCCATGGATGGAGCGTGGAAACCTTTGAACTCGCCTGCTGACGCATCAAAAGCAGGTCATGAATCGTTACAACAAAGGGTTTGCGGTATAAAAAAGGCACATTCCAATGAGGAATATGCACTAAATCAGCTTTTGCTTGTTTAAAAAACCTTGGCATCCGTGTCTGCTCCTCTAAACCATACCAAGCAACTGGCGCCGCGATATGTTCAACGTTAGACGCTCCCTGAAAAGGCGAGGCCGCTAAATCTTGGACGAGTAAAACAAACTTCCAATCGCTTGGCGCCTCCTTAATCATCGCCCGCACCAACTCTTCAATATAACGCCCAATCCCTCGGGTCTGGAGCGGCCCCATCATCCGAGCGTCGATAGCGATACGCATAGTGGCACTTTAGAGCACAGTGGACGGAATGGCAAAAAGAAAACCGATCTGTCCTGTTTGAAGGATCAGATCGGCTTGATGGAAGAGGTTGAACACTGCGTCCGACAGGGATCAGCCCGCCTTGGGACGCACCCAGAAATCGTACTCGTAGTCGATGAGCGGACTGTGCTCCGAGACGAGGAAGCACTCGAGATCGTTGGCATCACACCAAATGAATACGATCGCAGCACGACCATCGAGGTCTGCGATACCCAATGGACGCTTTTCTGTGGCGAGGCGCTCAGCGAGCTGATCCACCTTGTCATCGTGCGTTCCATCTACATCCAAGTGGGTGACCCGCCCAAAAACGCGAACCGCCTTCTCGTTCGAGGCTGCTGTGATGAGCGCAGGGATCTTCTTGATGATCTCGTACGCCTCGGCGAAACGCTTCTTTCTTTCAGCTTCTACCTCGGTGATTGCATCTTCGTTCTTGCCTTGCTGCTGCGCGAGGCGCCACTGCTTTCCAAGCGTCGTCATTCGTTTC
>CAYGGQ010000003.1:0-24070 GCA_964349535.1 uncultured Gammaproteobacteria bacterium
GTCAAGCCGACACGAGAAGATGTCCGTCGTGCCGATGCGATGTTCAAGCGCATTCAATCGCGCATCCCCATGAAAGAACCGCATCTGATTAATGCGAAGTCCGGGATACAAGAGAATCGGAAACGATTTTGGAATGACCTCGATCCAGAGAGAGCCTTGATAGCCATTTGGCACCTCATCAAAACGAGGCACTCCGTCAGCGAGCAAGCGACCGCGTAGGTTGATACGACCCGAGGAGCTTTTGTTGCTCGCCGCCGCACGAATGCCCGGAGGAAGGCGAAGTGCTTCTTTTAATTTAATAAGATAGATCCCGTTCTGTTCCAGCGGTCGATTAAGAGGATGAGGGAACAACGCCCCGCGTTTGACGATATCATCGATCGTCTCGCCAAGACGCGGCAAGTACGAACCGCGCATACGAAAGGCCTCGTCTGTCACGGTCAGATCTAGCGAAGCTGGTTGAATTGCACCTTCATTTCCCGCGGCAATATACCCCGTTTCCATCATCTCTTTGATGACCTGATAGGGAAGCGCGCCTTGCCGTTCAATCATATGCGGGAGACCTTAGCGTATGGGAAAAGGGGAGACAAGAAAGAGGATGCGCAATGAACAAAAAATGACCCTTTCAGGTCATTTTTATCTGTCGCGATTACGCGCCAATCCCACCGACATCAACGCGTACGCCTGGGCCCATGGTGGACGTCAGTGTGACGGATTGAAGGAAGGTGCCTTTGGAAGAAGCTGGTTTTGTCTTTTTCACGGCTTCAATGAAGACCGTTAAGTTTTCGAGTAATGCTTTGGTGTCCATCGAGCTCTTGCCGATCGCTTGGTGGATGTTTCCTGTCGTGTCATTTTTGAAAGCAACTTTACCTTTCTTGACCTCCTCGATCATCTTTTTGATGTTTGGGCCAACCGTTTCTGTCTTCGGGTTAGGCATGAGACCGCTTGGGCCAAGAATCTTGGCGACCTTGGCGAGTTTCGCCATCATGTCTGGCGTTGCGACGGCGACATCAAAGTCGACTTTGCCGGTCTTTGCAATCTCTGCGATCAATTCTTCGCCACCAACGATGTCAGCGCCTGCTTCCTTTGCATCCTTTTCACGATCACCGGAGACGAACGCGACGACGCGTTTGGTCTTACCGATGGAGTTAGGAAGAATGATGGTGGAGCGGACCTGCTGATCACCCTTTTTGACGTCGATCCCGAGGTTCAAATGAACCTCGACGGTTCCGTCAAATTTGGTGGTGCTGGTCTTTTTAACGAGTTCGATAGCCTCGGTTGGCGTGTAGGCCTTCTTTGGATCGATGAGCTTTTTGAGCTCTGTGTAACGCTTGCTGTGCGCCATACGTGGTTCGGGCGAGTCGATATTTTCAACTCTCCCACATAGTAATTAAGTGGGGCTAGATTAGCTGAAGAAGGTCACTACGTCAAGAGCTATATCCCAATTTTGCGTCGTATGCGCGCGATAACACCTTGATCATGTTGTTTGCTAGCGTGGACTTGTTGGTCGATTATTCGTTGCATCTCCGGACTCCTATGAAGGGTGACATCGTACATTTGTTTGATCTCAAGAACACGTTTGTCGACAAGCTGTTGAAACCTGGGGTCTCGATAGACCGACTCAAATTGTGCCGCGATGGTGGAATCTCCAAAGGGAATGCGTGTCGCAGACAGCCCTCGTTCTTCGTTGTATTGAGTCTCTGCAGCAGCCTCCACCAGTTCTTTGAGTTGTTTTGGGTTACAATCGAATCCGTTATTTTCAGGGGCCGGGAGTGGCGACACAATCATCGTTTCT
Source organism: uncultured Gammaproteobacteria bacterium (assembly GCA_964349535.1). Taxonomy (GTDB): domain Bacteria; phylum Patescibacteriota; class Patescibacteriia; order 2-12-FULL-60-25; family 2-12-FULL-60-25; genus VGLT01. The sequence goes on from CAYGGQ010000003.1 coordinate 1,793, forward strand.
GGACCCTTTTGCGGTACACGCTGTTGTGCTTCGGGTGACATCATAAAATTAACGGCGATCAATCATTAAGTTAAGTACATAATACAAAACATTGCCCTTTCGAGCAATGTTTTGAAGGTTATCCTTCGATGGTAATCCCCATGTTGCGTGCCGTGCCTTCTACCTGACTCATCGCCGCTTCGACGGTGTGGCAGTTCAGATCTGGCATTTTCTTTTCGGCGATCTCACGGACCTGTGCTTTGTTGACCTTGCCGACTTTTTCGGTCAATGGTTTGCCAGAGCCTTTTTCAATCTTCGCGGCTTTCTTCAAAAGATCCGCAACGGGAGGCGTTTTTAAGATGAAATCGTAAGAGCGGTCTTCGTATAGCGTGATGATTGCTGGCACGACTTCGCCTAAACGGTCTTGGGTCGCGGCGTTGATACGCTGACAAAATTCAGCGATGTTCATGCCGTGTTGACCGAGGGCAGGACCAAGCGGAGGGGCTGGGGTCGCCTTGCCGCCCAGGACCTGGATTTTGATAGTTGTCTTAATCTTTTTTGCCATAGGGTGTACTTATATCTTCTTTACTTGGGTAAAGTCAAGCTCCAGAGGGGTCTCACGGCCAAACATACTGACCAAGACCTTCACTTTGCCGCGCGCACCATCGATTTCGTTGACCTTTCCCTCGAACCCTTTGAAGGGACCTTCGCCAATCTTGACGGCCATGCCGACCTGAAGGTCGATTGTAATGGTTGGCTCTTCCGAGGTGCCCATACGTTTTAAGATGGCGTCCACTTCTTTATTTTCGAGCGGGCTTGGGGTCGTGCCCGTGCCGATAAAGCCCGTCACGTTCGGCGTGTTGCGGACCACGTACCAAGATTCATCGGTCACGACCATGTCGACGAGCACATAGCCAGGAAAAATCTTTTCTTCGAGAACACGACGTTTACCGTTCTTGAGTTTGATCTTTTTTTCTTTTGGCACAAGCACCTGAAAAATTTTGTCTTGCATGCCGAGCGTCTCGATACGCTGGCGTAAGTTGTTGGCGACGTTTTCTTCGTAACCGGAGTAGGTGTTGATCGCGAACCAGCGTCGTCCGTAATCCGAGGTTTGTTTAGGCATAAGATGATTTTAGTTTTTATTTTTATGGGCTAATCGTAAAGCCGCCAGAGGGAGGAGTGTCCAAAGGCGTCACCTGTACGTTTGCTGGTCGTCCATCAGGCGTCGTTGCTTGAATGTCCGGTACAACATTCACGTTTGTTGATGGCGCGGTCTGTTCCGTTTCTGCTGTCCTGTCCGCTTGTGTTTGACGTTCTAACAAAGCATCGATGCCCAATCCAAGTCCCATGTCCAACACAGAGAAGAACACGGCGACAAAAACGCTCGCGATAATGACGAGAACGCCATAGCGGATCGTCTCTTGGCGAGACGGCCACGAAACTTTTTCAAGCTCCGCTTTGGACGATCGAACGTAGTTGATGATACTTGCAATCGGATTCATAAGAAAATGTTATCTAAAAAGCCCTTCCCGGGCCAATGGGGGAAGGATAGCAGGGAATTTGGATTCTGGCAAGTTGATGAGAAAGTCGTCAAAAACAAAGCGCATCCATGATGGATGCGCTAGGAGATAGGGTCAGGCGAGCGATTCTGCTTCGCGTCGCCGGTTGTAGGTACGTACGCCGCGTTCCTTGCGGAGCGCTCGTACCTCTTTTACGGCAGCTCCGACAAGCTGTGCGATGATGGTGTCGGCCGTTTTGCCGAGGAACGGCCCGACCTGATTTTTCCAATCGAGGTCCGCCTCGTGCGCGTAGGTGAGGTTGATCTTTTGGAAGGCTTGCTTGAGACCGCCGAAATGCACGACGGCGGAGTTGTAGACCGACGCGTACTTTGCGCGGAAGGTGTCGAGGGGAACCTCGACAAGGTTCTGCATCTGATCAAGCGTCTGCGATGGACAGTAGAAGGCCATCTCAACCCATCCGATGTCCGTTGAGCGGTGCAGCTTCGCATGAAAGCGATGCTTGCATTTTGGACATCCCGTCGTGTAATCACGAGGATCGTCCCTGAACCCTTTCATGATCTCGAAGTCGGTGAGGGGGTGCTGGCATTTGGGGCAGCGAGCCTTGGGCTCGAACTTGTCACCATGCAAGGCCTCGACCAGATCACGATGTCGTTGGAGCTGCATCTGGTTGATCACCAAGCTTTGAGCCTGCGTAAGGCGTTGCTGTTGGGTCAGTTGCTGTTTCTGCGTCAGTCGCAGTGATTGGGTCATGAGAAGAGAGCTCATCCTTTGTCTCCTGAAAAAGTGCGGGGTTTTCCTAGTCGTGAGGGTCACGAGGATACAGCATACGTAACCTTAAAATTGGAAGTTTGTCAACAGAAACGTAATGACGGAGTTCACGATTGCCGACGTGCGCTAATGGCCGCGCCACGTGAACCGCAACAAAAAACCACACATTTAAGTGCGGTTTTTACGTGGTCGGGCTAGCGGGACTTGAACCCGCGACCTCTTGCACCCCATGCAAGCGCGATAGCCAACTTCGCCATAGCCCGATGTGATTGGAGGGAGGATATCTTTTCTGGTCTGGTCTGTGAAGGGTAAAAAACATCCCCCTGCGCTAAAGCTTCGGGGGACGTGTGAGAGAGAGGGAGATGGTAGATCTACAGCTCGTCGAGCGAGCTGATGACGCGGATGTGCGAAGGCGCATCATGAGGCATCCCTTCGCGATTCAGCCACACAGCTTTCCATCCGTGGTTGGCGGCCGCGCGAACGTTCGCCACGGAGTCGTCGGCAAATTCGATGGCGGCTTCATCGCCGATCGTCTTTTCGACGAAGTTTTCAACGATGTGGTAACCCTCGGGATAGGGCTTGACCCACGGGAAGACATCGTCCGCACCGATCACGCGTTCCACGAGTTCGAGAACGCCCAAGCGACCAAGAATCGCTTCGCAGAAGGTCCGTGGTGAATTGGTCCACACAAAGGGACGATGTGGCAGCGCGGACAGCTTGCGGATCAATCGCTCATCGCGAACGATGCCGGCCGCTTTCAGATCGATCTTGCTATGCAGTTCCTGGTGAACCTGCGCGCAGTTGAGACCGAGTTCGTATCCAACCATCATCGACATGATGGTCACGTTCGGCAGTTTGCTTCGAATACGCTGCTTGAGCGCGCGCCATTTGTGCTCATCAGGGTCATGCCCCATGTGCCGTTTGCGAAATTCGTCGAAGAGGGGGAAGAACTGCTGATTCAGCCGCGCGTCGGGGTACAACAGTCCATCACAATCGAGTATTTGAACCTTTCGTGTCACGACGTACCTCCATTTCACGGGGGAAAGAACGGGAGCTAAAAATAGCATTCTTTTTCCATTTTGTCAATTTCCACACCCCACCTCTTGACGTTTTCCCTAGCATTTATTGTCTTTCTTTTACGGAAGGTGCATACTTGTTGAGCAAACCCATTTTTAATCATTAATTTATTAGGGTTTTTCACAATTCTATGGCGAAGATGACAAAGTCCCAGCTCATGCAAGAGTTGGCCGCTAAGACAGGAATGAGCAAGAAAGACGTGATGGCATTTCTCGATGTGTTAACAGAGATGGCCTACAAGCAGGTTAAGTCGAGCGGAGAGTTTGTGTTGCCGGGTTTGGGTAAGTTGGTCAAGGTGCATCGCGCGGCTCGCATGGGTCGCAACCCAGCCACGGGGGCAACGATTCAGATCCCAGCCAAGATCGTCGTCAAGTTTCGTATTGCGAAGGCGGCCAAGGAAGCTGTTTTGTAAGAGTGAAAGAATGATCCCGCCCCGATGGTCATCGGGGCGGGTTTGTTTTACACTTGAGACATGTCGCTCACGAACCCTTCTTTTAAGATCCGGGCGCAGTTCCTGTCTATCGGTGGCGGCATTCTTCTTGCCGTCGTTTTGCTCATCGCGACACTCACGGCTGAGGTTTTTATTTCTCCCGGAGCGAATCTGTTTGAGCGCGTGTTGCTGATCGTTCTTTTCCTGTTAGCGGTTGCTTATTCTCTCGACAGTTGGAGTGAGGTTCTAGGACTCGACGGAACAACGCTTTTTTGTGACTCTTGGTTCAAGCCACGTCAATCCGCTGAATTATTGGTCGCGCAAAATATTTTATTGGTTCACGAAGGTTTAAATTCCGCGATCGGTATCATTTCCATTAAATTTCGTTACGCGAACAAGGAAGAGAGGATACTGTCTCTCGGTCCGCTCTGGCATCGACACCATCTGGAACAGTTTCTCAAAAAAGTGGAACAACGCACAGGAAAAAGAACCGTAGTCGAACAGGTCCAGTAGGTGTATCCTCATGAGTATGCCAAAATCTTCAAAAGCCAAAAAAATAAAACGCGTGATGACCGGTCACGCGCATGCGGAGCCTTCGTGGACAGGCCCACACCCTGTGCACGGAACTTCCCGTACCCGTTTGCAGCACTGGTTGTGCGACGCAAACAATAAGTGTGTCCCAGCCGAAGGCGGCGATTTCACGGAAAACATGAATTGGCGCATTTTTCGCATCATGGCGGAATTCGTGGAGGGTTTTGAATTTTTGTCTAAGCTCACCAAAGAGGTCAGCATTTTTGGAAGCACGCGCGTTTCTTCCGGCAATCGTTATTTTCAAATGGCAAAAGAGCTGGGAAAAATTTGTGGCAGCGCTGGGTATACGGTCATCACTGGGGGCGGCCCCGGTATTATGGAAGCGGGGAACTGGGGGGCGCACAGTGCTGGTGGTACGTCGGTTGGTCTGGACATCAGTTTGCCAGCGGAGCAACGTCGTAATCAGTACGTCAACAAGTCGATGGGCTTCCATTATTTTTTCACGCGCAAAGTGATGCTTTCCGCCTCGTCCCAAGCGTATGTTTTTTTCCCAGGCGGTTTTGGGACGTTTGATGAATTGTTTGAAATCGTCACGCTGATTCAAACAGGAAAAATGTCAGATCAAGTACCCGTGATTTTGGTGGGACGGGCATACTGGGAACCACTTCTCGAGTGGATTTATTCCACGATGTGTGAAGAAAACCGTTTTATCAATAAGGATGAATTTAAAATCCTGCGTCTCGTTGATTCTCCGAAAGAAGCGTTTGAGATCATCAAAAAGACGCATGAACGATTGTTGTAAATAAAAAAATTCCCCGTCCCGATGAATATCGGTGCGGGGGATTTCTGTCTGTGTCGTTATTTTGCTTTCGCGGCAACCAAGGCTGCTGTCCTTGCCGCCTTTTTTTGCATCTTGGTTGGGCGTTCTCCGTTTAGTTCAGCGACCAATTTTTTGAGGGTGCGCATGGTGCTGGTGGCTATGCGAACACGTTGGCCATCGATGGTCACGGTTTGCAAATTCACGTTTTGACGACGTTTGGTTGCGATATTGGAATGGCTGCGGGAGTTGCCAAAGTTTGCGCGTTTACCGCTTAAAACACAGATGCGAGACATAAGAGATCAATAAAGATGCGGGAAGTATACGCAGGGCTTGGGATTTTGGCAAGGGGCGGGGGTGGACGACGGCCGTCAGGCAGGGGATAATAGAGGCCATGAGCCTTCTCTCGATCGCCTTTAGCCAGCCGCTTCTGTTCGTCGCGATGGTGCTAATCTTTCTTTTTACCCTTGGCATTCATGAATATTGTCACGCGCTTGCCGGCTATCTTTTAGGCGATCGCACAGCAGAGCGCGCGGGGCGTCTTACGCTTAATCCACTTGCGCATGTCGATCCGTTGGGTTTTTTGGCGCTGCTCACCGTCGGCTTTGGTTGGGGAAAGCCCGTTCCGTTTAATCCGTATAATTTGAAATATCCACGTTGGGGGCCAGTCTTCGTCGCGGGTGCGGGCCCCGCGTCTAATCTTGTCATAGGCATTCTTTGCGCATCGCTTTTTTATTGGATCGCGCCTAACCTTGGTCAAACGAATCTACTCGTTTTTGTCCTCCAGTACGCAGCCATTCTGAATTTCATCCTCTGTCTTTTTAACCTCATCCCCATTCCACCCTTGGATGGATCAAAGGCCCTGTTAGCGCTTCTTGCGGACGAGCGTTATCATCAAATAAGGCATTTTGTTGAATTACGAGGCCCGACCCTTCTATTGGTGCTCATTCTTACTGATATCAGTTTCAACGTAGGTATTTTTAATGGTTTGTATACGATCGCCGAAGGTTTGTTCCATGTCATCGCCTTCTAATAAGCGTTTTCACCCTCTGCTCTTGACGGCATCGTCTGACGCTGTTAGATTATCGGCACATTTTATACGCTCTCCTCATGCCTACAATCAACCAGTTGGTACGCCGCGCACGTAAGCCTCTACGGACAAAATCCAAGAGCCCGGCTCTTCAGTTTGCGATGGACACGTTGCATCGTACGCGCACGGAACTACGTCGTGGTGCTGCATTCAAGCGCGGTGTCTGTACCAAGGTGACCACGATGACCCCAAAGAAACCGAACTCAGCTATCCGTAAGATCGCTCGTGTTCGTTTATCCAATGGTCAAGAAGTCACGGCCTATATCCCGGGAGAAGGGCACAACCTGCAGGAACACTCTATCGTGATGATTCGCGGCGGTCGCGTGAAAGATTTGCCAGGTGTGCGCTATCACATCGTGCGCGGAGTCTACGATACGCAAGGGGTCCAGAATCGTCGTCGCAGTCGTTCGTTGTACGGTGCTCGCCGTCCGAAAGCTGAAAAGAAATAATATTTTGATGTATGCGCGGAAAAAAAGCTCCTAAACGAAAGATCGCTGGCGACCCGAAATACAATTCGCAGGTTGTTGCGAAACTCATCAACTGCGTGATGTATGGTGGCAAAAAGCAGACTGCCCAGACCATTGTCTATGGCGCGTTTGATCAGATCGAAGCCAAGATGAAAAAACCGGCGATCGAAATTTTTGATGAAGCCATGAAAAACGTGTCGCCAACCTTGGAAGTCAAATCTAAGCGTGTCGGTGGTGCCAACTATCAGGTGCCGCTTCAAGTACGCGCCGAACGCCGCATTCAATTAGCGTTTCGCTGGTTGCTGACGGCCGCTCGTTCTCGCAAAGGAAAACCGATGGCCGATAAATTAGCCTTCGAACTCATGGAAGCCGCCGAAAATCGCGGTGACGCCGTGAAGAAAAAGACGGACGTGCAAAACATGGCCGCCGCCAACCGCGCCTTTGCGCACTTCGCAAAATAAAACCAAAGCCGCGTTCTCCGCGGATTTTGGTTTTTTACCAGCCTAATTTTCAAAACATTTTATGCCCCGTGAATACGCTCTCAAAGATATCCGAAACTTCGGAATCATCGCCCACATCGACGCCGGAAAGACGACGGTCTCCGAGCGTGTGTTGTTCTACACCGGAAAAAAGCACAAGATCGGTGAAGTGCACGAAGGGGAGGCCACCATGGACTGGATGGCGCAAGAGCAGGAGCGTGGGATTACGATCACCGCCGCCGCGACGACCTGTTATTGGAAAGGGTCGCGCATGAATTTGATCGATACCCCAGGGCACATCGATTTTACGATCGAAGTACAGCGCAGCTTGCGCGTGCTTGATGGCGCCGTGACCGTGTTTGACGGTGTTGCTGGTGTCGAACCACAGTCTGAAACCGTGTGGCGTCAAGCAGACAAGCACCACGTGCCTCGTATTTGTTTTATCAACAAACTCGATCGTACCGGTGCGGATTTTTATAAAGATGTTGCTTCCATCCACGAACGTTTAACGAAGAATGCGTATCCTGTTCAGCTTCCGATCGGCGCGGAAGATAAATTCAAAGGCATCATCGATTTGCTTCACATGAAGTCAGAAATGTATCTCGATGAAATGGGTCAGAAGATTGAAGAGTCTGAAGTTCCAGCAGAGATGCTTGAGAAGGCGAAAGAATATCGCGCCAAGCTCGTCGAAGCGATCGCCGAAAATGATGAGTCTTTGATGAACAAGTATTTAGCTGGCGAAACACTGACTGTCGAAGAACTGAAGGCTGGTTTGCGTAAGGCGACCATCGCGAACGCGATCAATCCAATTTTGTGCGGATCTGCTTTGAAAAACAAAGGCGTGCAATTTTTGCTCGATGCGATCGTCGACTATCTCCCATCACCGCTCGACATTCCTCCAACCAAGGCACATGCCTTGGAGGATATTGATCAGGTGATTGAGATGAAAGCGAACGACACAGAGCCTTTTGCGGCACTTGCCTTTAAGGTCATGTCTGATCCATTCGTCGGTAAATTGGTGTTCTTCCGCGTGTACTCTGGTCATCTTGCCGCTGGATCGTACGTGTACAATGCAAAGTCTGGTGAGAAGGAACGAATCGGCCGTATTGTGCGTATGCACGCCAACGAACGCGAAGAAGTATCCGATGTGTACGCGGGTGATATTGCGGCTGCCGTTGGTTTGAAAGCGACCTTTACTGGCGACACCATTTACGACGAAGCCCGTCCACTGGTGCTCGAATCCATTACCATTCCAGAGCCAGTTATTTCTATTGCCATTGAACCAAAAACGAAAGCTGACCAAGAAAAAATGGGTGTGGCTTTGCAGAAATTGGCAGAAGAAGACCCTTCGTTCCGCGTGCGCACCGACGAAGAAACATTGCAGACCATCATCAGCGGTATGGGTGAGTTGCATCTCGCAATCATCGTGGATCGCATGAAGCGTGAATTCAAAGTCGAAGCGAACGTGGGGAATCCACAGGTAGCGTATAAAGAAGCGATCCGTAATAAAGCGGAAGACGTGGAAGGAAAGTTCATTCGCCAATCAGGTGGTCGTGGTCAGTATGGTCACTGCGTGATCGATATCGAGCCGCTGGAACGTGGCAAGGGTTACGAGTTCGTTGACGAGATCAAAGGTGGCACAATTCCACGTGAATTTATTCAACCGATCAACAAAGGTATTCAAGAAGCGATGCGTCGTGGTGTCATGGCAGGCTATCCGATGCTCGACATTAAAGTCACGTTGGTCGATGGCAGTTTTCACGACGTGGACTCTTCCGAAGCCGCGTTTAAGATTGCAGGTTCCATGGCCTTTCAGGAAGGTTGTCGTCGCGCTGGAATGTATCTTCTTGAACCAATCATGAAAGTGGAGGTCGTGACCCCAGAAAATTTCATGGGAGATGTGATCGGTGATTTGAACGCCAAGCGTGGTCAGATTCAAGACATGGGCGAACGATCTGGCGCTCGCATCGTAAACGCGACCGCCCCTCTGTCCGAAATGTTCGGCTACTCCACAACGCTCCGTTCAATGACGCAAGGTCGCGCCAGCTACTCGATGGAATTCGGCAGCTACGGCGAAGTCCCAACCAACGTCGCGAATACGATCGTTGAGGGAAGAACAAAGAAATAAATAAAAACCCCGTTCAAGATCTGGACGGGGTTTTAGGTTCAGTTGAGTGGCTGTTTGGGCCAACGGTCGATCAGTGCAGCGACAATGTCTTCCATCGTGTTTCGACCGCCACACTCCGGGGTGATGATGGCGTGTTGAGCGGACACGACAGCAAGGATGGCGGGAAATCGTGACGAGCGATCGCAGTCGCAGCCGACCAAGTAGATTTCCGCTTTCGGATACCGTTGCCGAAGCTCACGCACAGAATCGAGGACACGGCTCAGACCGGATACGCCAGCATAGAGAAAGATGATGGGCGTTTGGTCAGCATCCGTCGGGAGATGAGATGCGAGTGCTTGTGCAACTTTTTCCTGTGCGGTCGCGCCACCACGTTGCATTTCCCGGCTGGCAATCGCTCCCACTGCTTGGGCGAGGGGATCGGTTCTGTTTAGAATGGCGGCAGCAAGACCCATGGGCACCATGGCAGAGTACTCCATGTTTCCATTGCTGATCACAACCTCAAGTCCGGATTTATTCGTTGCGAGGCGGCCGTGAGGCAGGTCTCCCACGCGGTTGTAATTCCCGAATAGAAACGTTGCCCCCTGACGGTGACGAGCGACCAGCTCATCCAACGGTTCGCCCATGAAGGCGTTGATGTCGACGGGTTGATTGTCCATGACGGTTCTCCTGTGTGAAAAGGACCTAGTACGGAACAATAACATCACACATAGCCTCTTCTGTCAACCCCTTGCGTTCCCCCCTGTTCCCATGTTGAGATGCTGCTTATATGTCATGGCAACGCATTCTTGAGACCGCGCGACGTCGGGGTTTTCCCGTGATTGTAACGGATATCGCGGGGCGGGAGCCTATGGTTGTGATGCCTTTTTCTGAATACGAACGCTTGGATGAGGTGACGCATGAAAAGAAGATTCGCGTTGTTCCTGTCATGGACGAGCCGACCACGACCCCTACAGTCAAAGTGACGGATCGTATGCAGACCGAGGAAAAAGTGGCGGTCGCGACCCAAGAGGCTTTTCAACGCCAGGTTGATGCCACCATTCGGAGTTTGGCCGATATTTCGCAGGTCGAGACCTCCCCAGAACCCGGAGATCTACACATAGAAGAACGGTTCTATCTTGAGCCGCTTGACGAAGAAACCGCTTAACCAAGCGATTTTTTTGTCTTCTCCCCATAAAAGCTACGGTTCGACCGTCCTGAGCTCACCGTCGAAGGATCAGCTACAAGCTAAAAGCTCTCTTTCAGGTCTTGCATCTTTATTTAGGCTCTGTTATCATCGTGTCACTCGCAAAAAAAGCGAAATTCTTAAACGTTAATTCTCACTCTTTTTCTTTGTACGTATGGCGGACAAATTTCTACGCAACAAGCCGCACGTCAACATCGGCACCATTGGTCACGTAGACCATGGCAAGACGACGACAACGGCCGCGATTCTCGCAGTGTTATCTGCGCACGGCATGACAGCCCAGTCCAAGGGGGTTGATGATCTTGATAAGGCTCCTGAGTCCAAATCACGTGGGATTACGATTGCCACGGCTCATACCGAGTATGAGTCAGACAAGCGTCACTACGCGCACGTTGACTGTCCAGGTCACGCTGACTATATCAAGAACATGATCACCGGTGCCGCTCAAATGGACGGCGCGATTTTGGTTGTGTCCGCCACGGATGGTCCGATGCCTCAAACCCGTGAGCACATTTTGCTCGCTCGTCAGGTTGGCGTCCCTTCCATGGTTGTCTTCTTAAACAAAGTCGACATGGTTGAGGATGCGGAGTTGATCGATTTGGTTGAGCAGGAAATCCGCGATTTGTTAAAGAAATATGAGTTTGATGGCGACAAGACCCCAATCATCCGTGGTTCCGCATTAAAAGCTTTGCAGAACCCAAAAGACGAAGCCGCTTCCAAACCAATTTTGGACCTGATCAAGGCTTGTGATGAATGGATTCCAGAGCCCGTTCGCGAAACCGACAAACCATTCTTGATGCCCGTGGAAGACGTGTTCTCCATTGAAGGTCGTGGAACGGTGGTCACGGGTCGTATCGAACGTGGTCAAATCAAGATCAACGAAGAAGTCGAAATCGTCGGTCTCGGCGAAACGCGCAAAACAGTCGTCACAGGGATCGAAATGTTCAACAAGCAGTTGGATTCCGGTATGGCAGGTGACAACGCTGGTTTGTTGCTCCGCGGTACCAAAAAGGACGAAATCGAGCGTGGAATGGTCTTGGCCAAGTCAGGTTCCATCACCCCACATACTGAATTTGAAGGCGAAGTTTACGCGTTGACAAAAGAAGAAGGCGGACGCCACAAGCCATTTGTGACGGGCTACAAGCCACAGTTCTACATCCGCACAACGGATGTCACGGGTGAAGTCAAACTTCCAGAATCCGTTGCCATGGTGCAACCAGGTGACACGGTCAAGATGACCATCACGTTGATCAACGCCGTTGCCATGGAAGACAAAATGCGCTTTGCCATCCGTGAAGGTGGTAAAACGGTCGGTGCTGGTGTCGTAACCAAAATCATTAAATAAATTAACGTGAGGAGTTTCCCTGCTCCCTCCATCTCTCGTCTTCGTTGAAGGCTGTTGATGGAGGGAGCAGGGAATGCCATGGCTCCTCCTATCTACAATGAGCGAATCCAAAGCAAAAGCCGCAACGAAAGAAGCGGTCGTAACCTCCTCCCGCGTCCGGATCAAGATTCGTGCGTATGACCACAAGATCATCGATCAGGCCACGCGTACGATTATCGAGACGGCGGAACGCACGGGAGTCAAGGTGGTCGGTCCGGTTCCATTGCCCACGGAAAAAAGAAAGTGGACGGTGAACCGTTCGACCTTCGTTCATAAAAACGCGCGCGAACAATTTGAGATGAGAATTCACAAGCGTATCGTCGATATTTTGGACCCAAATCCAAAAACGATCGATGCCTTGACCTCACTCAATTTGCCAGCGGGTGTCGACGTGGAAATTAAGATGTAAGTTCGTTCTGTTGAGGAACGATCCCTAAGAAGAAAGCTGCTACCCCGATTACGATCGAGGCAAGTGAAACACAGCGATGTTTCATGAGAGCATAACCTTCTTGAGGCGCGCGTGGATTCGTCCATGCGCAATTCGCCTGATCGGTGAAATGATCGAGAATCAACAGTGTTTACAGGATTGAGAGACGATGTTTTCCGTTCGCTGTACGGAAGCCGGAAGTTTAAAGCTGCTGCGTCAGCTTGTGACTTCTGGCTTTTTGTCTTCATTCCCTTTTTATTCGCAAGCGACCAATCCGAATGTTATGAAATTCATTCTTGGAAAAAAACTCGAGATGTCGCAGGTCTATGGGCCGGATGGAGCCATCATTCCTGTGACTCTGGTTCAGGCTGGACCTTGCGTGGTCACGCAAGTGAAAACGCAGGAAACAGACGGCTACCTGGCGGTACAAATTGGTTTTGTAGATGAACACGCGCGTCTGAATAAAGCAGAAGAAGGTCACCTGAAAGATCTGCCGAAAGCTCGTCACCTGTGCGATATTTCTGTCGCGGATGTCTCAACCTTTAAGCGTGGCGACACGATTGAGGCAAAGGCATTTGCCTTGGGTGAATTCGTTCAGGTTTCAGGTATTTCAAAAGGAAAAGGGTTTCAAGGTGTCGTGAAGCGTCACCATTTCCACGGTCATCCAACCTCACACGGTCATAAAGATCAGGAACGTATGCCTGGTTCGATCGGTGCCGGTGGGGTACAGCACGTGCTGAAGGGTCGCCGCATGGCAGGCCGCATGGGCAACGAGCGCATCACGGTTAAAAATCTCAAGGTTATCGAAATTCGTGAGGGAGGCGTCATCGCGCTTAAAGGTGCCGTGCCCGGAGCTCGTCACGCGGTGCTAGAAATTTTAAGTGTCTAGTCTATGCCAACAATTTCTGTCTACAACCAGGAAGGAAAGCAGATCGGTGACATCGCGTTGTCCGATAAGATTTTTGGTGTCAAACCAAACCCAACCCTTGTGCATGAAGTGGTGATCGCCGAACAGGCGAACGATCGTCAGGCGGTCGCTTCTACCAAAACGCGCGGTCAGGTGCGTGGTGGTGGAAAAAAACCATGGAAGCAAAAGGGGACGGGCCGCGCGCGTCAGGGTTCTATCCGTTCTCCGCAGTGGGTGGGCGGTGGGATCGTATTCGGTCCTTCTAGCGAGCGTAATTTTACGGTGAAGATCAATAAAAAGACTCGACGCAAAGCCTTGTTCATGATTTTGTCCGATAAAGTTGCCAGTCAGCGATTTGTGGTGATCGACGCGATTACAACCGCGCCTGCAAAAACCAAGGCGATGGCGTCATTGTTGAAAAAATTACCGATCGATAAGACCGTGTTGATGGTTACTCCTGTTTCGGACGCGGCGTTGTTGCGCATGATTCGCAATTTGCCAAACGTCAAATTGACGACGCCGAATGCCGTGAGCTTGCTCGATGTGATGAATTATCGCACGCTTGTGTTCCTTAAGGACGCGGTGCCAGCCTTTGAAAAGATTTACGCCTAACCCTATGGGATTTCTCGACCGTTTCCACAAAAAGTCTGCTCCAAAAGCTTCTACGAAGAAGTTTGACGTAGCCGATAAAAAAGAGATCAAACCAGTTGCTGAAAAGGCGGAGCTGAAGGCGCTTGCCGTGCCCGCGGGGAATGAGCTTTCCTTTCGTTTGCTCAAAAAACCACACGTCAGTGAAAAAGCCGCACGCTTATCCGAGAAACAGACCTATGTGTTTGACGTCGCCCTAAACGCCGAAAAAGTGGCGATTAAAAAAGCCGTTGAATCTTTGTATAAAGTAAAAGTAATCTCTGTTCGCACGATTCGCCATGCAGGAAAGCCAGTTTATCGCGGTCGTTATCCAGGGGCGCGTAATGCATGGAAGAAGGCCTTGGTTACCTTAGCCAAGGGCCAGACCATTAACCTCTACGAGGCCGTCTAATGTTATGCCTATAAAACAATACCGCCCGGTTACGAAAGGCCGCCGCTTATCCTCGGTGCAGGATTTTTCGGATGTCACGCGTTCGGAACCAGAAAAATCTTTGATCTCCATCCGTAAACAGTTTGCGGGGCGCACAAACGGAAAGATCACGGTCCGTCATCAGGGGGCTGGCAACAAACGTTTCTTACGTGATGTGGATTTTATCCGCAACCGTTATGATATTCCCGCGAAGATCACGGCCGTAGAATATGATCCCAACCGTGGTGCGCGCATCGGACTCTTGGTCTACAAAGATGGTGTCAAGAGCTACATGCTGTTGCCAAACGGCATGAAGGTCGGTGACATAGTTGTCTCCTCTCTCACGGAGGCCGAAATTTCCGTGGGAAATCGATTGCCGCTGGAAAAGATTCCAGTCGGTACGCAGATTCACGCGGTGGAGTTAGCTCCAAGCCAGGGCGCGAGTCTTGGTCGTGGTGCTGGTACGGCGATTGAATTTATGGCGATTGAAGGGGACCATGCCACGTTGCGTTTGCCCTCTGGCGAAGTGCGCCGCGTGCCAAAAACGTGTTCAGCGACCATCGGTACCGTTTCTAATCCAGATTGGCATTTGATTCGTTGGGGAAAAGCAGGTCGTATGCGCCATCGAGGGATTCGACCAACCGTCCGCGGAAAGGCGATGAACCCGGTGGATCACCCGCACGGTGGTGGTGAAGGTAAGCATCCGATCGGTATGAAGTACGCGAAGACTAAGTGGGGTAAGCACGCGTTGGGTGTCAAAACACGTCGCAAACACTTGTCCTCGGATGGTCATATTCTGCAACGCCGTCGTGGCAATAAATTGTAACCTCTATGTCTCGAAGTCTCAAAAAAGGTCCGTTTACGGACGAAAAGCTGCTTGCCAAAGTGCGTAAGCAGAAAGCAGGCGATAAGACGGCGATCAAAACATGGTCCCGTGCTTCGACGATCACGCCAGAAATGGTGGGAAAGACGTTCGCGGTACACAACGGTCGCATCCATATCCCCGTTTTTGTGGTTGAAAACATGGTGGGTCACAAGTTGGGCGAATTCGCGCTCACGCGTAAGTTCGTTCGTCATGGTGGAAAGATTCAAAAGAGTGTCGAGGCATCCGCAGCCGCTGCGCCAGCCCCGGCCGCTCCTAAGAAATAAAACGCTATGGACGTCCACGCTTCTCTCCGACATCTCCGCATGTCGCCTCGTAAAGTCCGGCTCGTGATCAACACGATCCGTGGCTTGTCTGTCACCGACGCCGAAACACGCCTCTCTTTTATGAATAAAGGCGCCGCGTTGCCGGTGCTAAAGTTGCTGCGTTCCGCGATTGCGAATGCGGAGCACAACATGCATTTGCAAAAGCAGGATCTCAAGGTCAAGACGATCACGGCCGATGGTGGGCCGGTGCTCAAACGTTTTCGTCCACGCGCTTTTGGTCGTGCCGCCACGATTCGAAAACGTTCGACGCATATCATGATCGTGCTCGTATCTCCTGACGCGACGGCGAAAAAAACGGTCGCAAGCAAATCTAACAAGAAGGCTGCTTCAGCCAAAAAGCCACGCGCTGTACGCAAGGCTCCTGATTTAACCAACGCCTAATATGGGTCACAAAGTTCATCCAATTGGATTCCGTCTCGGCATGACCACGACCTGGCCAGCGCGTTGGTTTGCGCGCAATCAGGTTTATCGCGATCAGTTGCGACAAGATTTAGCGATGCGTGATTTCTTAAAAACAGAATTAAAAGAAGCGGCGTTAAACCGCATTGAGGTCGAACGCTCTCGTGGCGCGTTATCCATCACGTTGTATAGCGCAAAACCGGGTTTCGTGATCGGTCGCTCGGGAACGGGTATCGAAGATTTGAAAAAGAAATTGCTCAAAAAGTTCTTCCCGATGAAGTCAAAGTCCATGCAAATGAACCTCTCGGTTCAGGAGGTGGCTCGTCCTTCTCTCGAAGCGAATCTCGTTGTCCAGGGCGTGATCCAAGAGTTGGAACGTCGCATGCCGTTTCGTCGCGTCCTCAAGATGGCGATCGAGCGCGTAAAAAAAGGGGGGGCGCTCGGTGTCAAAATCGCGGTCTCCGGTCGTTTGAACGGGGCGGAAATTGCTCGTCGTGAATGGTTGGGCTGGGGAAAGATTCCGCTCACAAATTTGCGCGCGGACATCGACTACTTTCAGAGTTTTGCTCAAACGATCGCGGGGTCTATTGGCGTCAAAGTCTGGATCTATCGCGGTGACGTGTTTGAGCAAGATCGTTTGTCACAGTATCAACCAACCACGCCAGCACGGCAGCCCCTGGGTCGAGGAGGTGACCGACATCCAGCGGGGGGACGCGGAAGCTACGAACCACGACAGCAAACAGCGCCGGCCGTCGAACCAGCGCCAGCAGCCGTGACGATCGTCGCAGAAGTGCCGGCTCCGTTAGCATCCATTTCTACATAAACCACTTATGCTTCTTCCTAAGAAAGTAAAACATCGTAAGTGGCACAAAGGCCGCGGTCGTAACATCCGCGTTGCTTCCGATAAGATCACCCTTGCTTTCGGACCTTATGGCCTGAAGGCGTTGACCCCGGCTTGGATTTCGAGCCAGGAGATCGAAGCGGCGCGTCGCGTGCTCACGCGGTACATCAAGCGTGGTGGGAAGATCTGGATCCGCATCTTTCCAGACAAGCCGATCACCAAAAAGGGGAATGAAACCCCGATGGGTGCCGGTAAAGGCGCGGTGGATCATTATGTCGCCGTCGTGCGTCCTGGAACCATCATGTTTGAGATGGACGGCATCCCAGAGGATGCCGCGAAAAAAGCGCTCGAAAGTGCGGCGTATAAATTATCACCGAAGTGCAAATTCGTGACGCACATTTAATCCTATGACCACGAATGAACTCAAGTTAAAAAACGCGACGGAGTTGGAACGTTTGGCGATGGAGCTGCGCATGCAGGTGCGCGACCTCCGCTTCAAAGTTGCCACCCGTCAGCTCACCAAGATCCATGAAGTCAAAGCCTTGAAACGGCAGTTGGCGATGGTAGAAACGGTGCGTCGTTCCCTCGCCTCTTAATTATATGACTATGCAAGCTGACCAAAACACAACATCTCACCGACGCCTGCAAGGGGTCGTGACTTCGACGGCGATGAAATCGACGGCGGTGGTTCGTGTCGATCGCCAGGTCGCGCACGAAAAATACGGCAAGTATTTTGTGGTGTCGAAGAAATTCAAAATCCATGACCCTGCCAGCGCGACGCACGTCGGCGATGTGGTGGAGTTTGAAGAATGTCGACCGCTAAGCCGCGATAAACGCTGGCGTTACGTTTCGACCGTCAAGGCCGTCTAATTTCCCTTCCTATGGTTCAACATCGATCAATGCTCAACGTCGCCGATAATACTGGGGCTAAAATCCTCCAGTGTATTCACGTCCAAGGCGGCTACAAAAAACGCTACGGCCTGCTCGGCGATGTCGTCACCTGCGTCGTCAAGGAGGCGGCTCCACGCGGTGTCGTCAAAAAGTCCGATATCGTGCACGTGGTTCTTGTGCGCACGCACAAAGAAACGCGTCGTCCAGATGGAACCTATATCCGTTTTGACGAGAACGCTGGGGTCATCATCGACCCAAAATCCAAAGACCCGAAGGGCACGCGCATCTTTGGACCCGTCGCTCGTGAATTGCGTCAGCGTGGTTTTACCAAGATTATTTCTCTCGCGCCCGAAGTCGTCTAACCTTCTATGTCTACTCTCTTACTAAAAACCGGTGACGAAGTGATCGTCACGACCGGCAAATACCGTGGCAAAAAGGGGAAGGTGACCCAGGTGTTTCCAAAGATGAATCGCGTGGTCGTGGAAGGGATGAACCTGTTCAAACGCCATCTCAAAACTCGACGCAAAGGCGAGACAAAAGGGCAGATCGTCGAATTTGCCATGCCCATGCACGCATCTAACGTACAGCTCGTAGGCACGGATGGAAAACCGGCGCGTCATAACAAGCGCCCTCAAGCGTAACCTCACGATATGACTCTCAAAGAACGCTATCAAAAAGAGATCGTCCCAGCTCTCCAAAAAGAGTTTGGGGTAAAAAACCCGCTGGCGGTTCCAAAAGTGACGCAAGTGGTTGTTTCGGTGGGGTTATCCGCGAACCAAAAAGATCAAAAAGTCGCGGAGACGGTCGAACAAACCTTGCTGCGCATTACCGGCCAAAAACCGGTGAAGACCAAGGCTAAAAAGTCCATTGCCACCTTCAAGATTCGTGAGGGGATGGTGGTGGGCATGATGGTGACCATGCGCGGTCAGCGTATGTGGGATTTTCTCACGCGTTTGACCCAGGCAACCTTTCCACGCATTCGAGATTTCCGTGGGATCTCACCAACACACATCGATCGCCGTGGTAACATCTCCATCGGTTTCCGCGAGAACCTCGCCTTTCCAGAAATCCGTCCAGACGAAGTCGAGCGTGTGCATGGACTGCAGATTACCGTCTCGACGACCGCTGGTTCTCATAAGAAAGGCGAAGCCCTCTTTAAGGCTCTCGGCTTTCCACTCACTCACGCCTAATCCTATGGCTACTGAAGCACAAATCGCTAAATCTAAGCGAAAGCCTAAATACAGCACGCGCAAAGTGAATCGTTGCTGGCGCTGCGGACGTCGCCATGGCTACATGCGCGACTTCGCTCTCTGCCGCATCTGTTTCCGCGAGTTGGCGACCCGAGGAGAACTTCCCGGGGTGAAAAAATCAAGTTGGTAATATCCCTATGTATACTGATCCATTAAGCGACTTCCTTACACGCATCCGTAACGCGCAAGCGGCTCACCATGAGGAGACGAGCGCGCCGGGTTCGCGCATGAAATTGGCTCTTGCCAAGATTCTTGAACGTGAGGGCTATGTCGGTGCCGTTCGTGAAACCGTGGATGGTTCTAAAAAAACCATTACGGTTGGGTTAAAGTACCTTGGGAAATCGCCGTTGATTCGCTCGGTGAAGCGCGTATCGACGCCAGGGCGCCGCGTGTACCGTGGCTCCAAGGAGCTTCCTCGCGTGTTGTCGGATCAGGGGATCGCTATTATCTCCACGTCCGCCGGTCTCATGACCAACAAAGAAGCTCGCAAACGCAAATTGGGCGGCGAGGTTCTGTGTGAAATTTTCTAATCACCCATCCTATGTCTCGTATTGGTAAAAAACCGATCCTCCTTCCCGCTGGTCTGGAAGCCACGATCGAACCGACGCAGGTTGTCATCAAAGGTGGAAAAGAGAGCCTTACGGTTCCCTTGCCTCCTCATGCTTTGGTAGCGATGCAAGCAGAACCGCGTGCGCTTGTCGTGACCGTACAGAACGAGTCATCGGTGACGGATCGCGCGGTGTGGGGCCTGACACGTCAGTTACTGCAGAACGCGGTTGAGGGATTACAAAAGCCTTTTGAAAAAGCGCTCGAATTTGTGGGCGTTGGTTTTAAGGTGGCACTCGAAGGCCGTACGCTTGTGATGGATGTCGGCTTTTCGCATAAAGTCAACTTTGCATTACCAGAACAGATCACCGCCAAGGTTGAAAAACAGATCGTGACGTTGTCCAGTTCCGATAAGTATTTGGTTGGAGAAACAGCGGCACAAATTCGCCGCATTAAACCGCCAGAGCCGTATAAGGGCAAGGGGATTAAATATGTCGACGAAGTGATCCGTCGTAAGGCCGGTAAGACGGCGAAGACCGCTTAATTGATATTCTATGTCTACTTCTCAATCGTTTGCCATCAAACAGCGCCGCATCAAACGCGTGCGCGCCAAAGTAAAAGGCACGCCTGAACGTCCTCGTTTGGCGGTGTACCGCAGCTTGGCGCATATTTACGCGCAGATCATCGATGACGCCAGCAAAAAAACGTTGGTGGCTGTTCGCGACGTGGAATTATCCGCGGCCGACATCAAAGGCAAGAAAAAGATGGAAATCGCCGCGTTGGTTGGCACGTTGATTGCCGAGCGCGCGAAGGAAAAAAAGATCACGAAGGTCGTGTTCGATCGTCGCGATAAAAAATATCACGGCCGTGTCCGTGCCTTAGCCGAAGCCGCGCGCGCCGCGGGTTTGATGTTCTAATTTTATGTCTGAAGAAACAACACAAGTTCCAGCAACACCAGCACCAGCGTCCCCAGCACCAGCGGCACCCGCAGCCCGTCCGTCTTTTGGCGGTCAAGGGGGTCGTGGTGGTCAGCGCGGTGGACAACGTGGTGGCGGCGGCCAAGGAGGTCGACGCAACGGTCCAGGGGGCGGAAATCGTGGCCCACGCCGTGGAGGTTCTGACGTTCCAGCCGAGGCTGACTACGAAGAAAAGAACGTCGAAGTTGCGCGCGTGACGCGTGTAACCAAAGGCGGTAAGCGCATGCGTTTTCGCGCGTTGACCGTGATTGGCAATCGCAAAGGTCGTGTTGGTTTTGGCTTGGCCAAAGGCGTTGATGTGGCAGGCGCGACGTCAAAAGCGACGACGCAAGCACGGAAAGCATTGCTCACCGTTCCGCTCGTGATGGAAACGATTCCGCATCCCGTGGATGCGAAGTTCGGGGCCGCAAAATTGTTGTTGAAACCAGCGCCAAAAGGTACGGGTGTCAAAGCAGGTGGCGCCGTGCGTATCGTGCTTGAGTTAGCAGGCGTTCCAAATGTCGTCGCAAAGATTCTTGGTTCCTCCAACAAAATTAACAACGTCAAAGCGACGTTTGAGGCATTGCGCAAATTGCGTGCGCCGATTGTGAAGGACACGCCAACCGTGTAATTTATATTTCATTATTACCCTTGTATGTCTCTCACTCTTCATGGTTTGAAACCAGGCCGTGGCTCTCGCGTCAAGAAGTTTCGCATTGGCCGCGGACCGGGCTCTGGTCGCGGGACGACCGCCGGTCGTGGAACCAAGGGGCAACGTGCCCGTTCTGGTGGTCGTAACAAGCTTCGCCTGAAGGGCATGAAGCAGATGTTGCTTGCGTTTCCAAAATTGCGCGGGTTTACCAGTCATTTTGACAAGCCAACGACGTTGTCTTTGGCGCGTTTAGAAGTGGCGTTTGCCAAAGGAGGCGCGATCACTTTGCAGTCTTTGAAGGCGGCTCATGTGATCCATCAACGTGATCGTGCGGTTCGTATTGTGGGGAACGCGTGTTCCCAACCATTTCAGGTGCAGGACCTGAAGGTGTCGGTTGCTGCGAAAGCCGCGATTGAAAAAGCAGGCGGTTCCGTCAAGATGAAAAAAGCGAAGAAGACGGCCAAGGGTAAGAAGGGTTTTTCTAAGAAATAAGCGTTCCACGCGAGCTTTTTGCGCGCGTGGTACTCTAGCAGACGATTATGTGGGATAAACTGAAACGAGCGTGGCATATCAAAGAGGTACGGAATGGCATCTTGGCCGTCATCGCGATGCTGGTGATTTTTCGCGTGACCGCAAATATCCCGTTGCCGGGTATTGATCCCGTTGCTCTAAAAAGATTTTTTGAAGCCAACCAGGTGTTGGGATTGTTAAACTTATTTTCTGGCGGAACGTTAAGTAATTTTAGCGTCGTCGCGTTAGGAGTCGCGCCCTACATTACCGCATCCATCATTTTCCAGTTACTCGCGATGATCATTCCTCGTTTGGAGGAGATTCAGAAAGATGGGGAATCAGGTCAGCGACGCATCAATCAATGGACACGTTTGCTGACGGTTCCACTTTCGATCGTTCAGTCGTTCAGTCTTTTGGCGCTCATGCGTCAATCTGGGATCCCCATTTTGACGAACACGAACCCCATCCATCTGGTCGCGATGATCGCAACGGTAACCGCTGGTACGATGTTCTTGATGTGGCTCGGTGAATTGATTTCGGAGAAGAAGGTTGGTAATGGGATGTCTTTGTTGATTTTCGCAGGTATCGTCGCAAGTTTGCCACAAACAGCTTCTCGATTTTTGACGACGTATAGTGACTCATCGCAGTGGATGACGATTGGGATCTTTATCGCGATTGCCGTGGCGACCATTCTAGGCGTGGTGTTTGTTACAGAGGGGCAGCGCAATATTCCCGTACAATACGCGCGACAGGTACGAGGGGTGGGAGCCTCGACGGGAG
>CAYGGQ010000004.1:0-21424 GCA_964349535.1 uncultured Gammaproteobacteria bacterium
ATAAAAGGTATCCCTTGATAACCCCATGTCGATCCGAAGGAACGGCGAGAATTTTTTTACCATCTTCAAAGGTAAAAATTCCGTGTGTTTTTCCATCTTCATGCAAGGATCGCAGATCGCGATTTGCGACACGCATTTGGACAGAAGCATCGGGATGATGCGCGAACTCTCGTTCCGTGCGCAGCTTAGGTCATTCTACAAAGCGAATCACGGCTGTGTCAGCTGCCACGGCAGCACAAGCGTTTGCCGCCAACGCATGAAACAAATCTTTCGGCAGACGCTTGCTATCAACGGCACTCACCGTGGTTTGATCTGCCACTTTTTTCAATAGTTCAATTTTACGGTTGATCGAACCGATATAGGCATACGAATTTATCAATTCATTTTGTGCCTTCTGAAAATCATTTTGTGCTTTATCTCGTTCCTTCTCACGTCCTTCCATCAACCGCGCATGGATCGCGAATGTGGCAAAACCGGCAAGCCCAAAAACAAAGATAGTGATTTCCTCCCACACCGTTTCTGACAGTCCAAAATAGTCTTGATGATATAAAGAAGGCGACAAGACGGCGACCACAAAAAAACAGAGGTAGAGGAGGTAAATCCATTCCAAACGGCCTTCTCGTATAGCCATAGCAGGTCTGCCATCAGTGTAACGGGTGGTCTGCAATAAAGCCACCACCGAGGCATTCTGCCCCTCGGTAGATCACGGCAGACTGGCCAGGAGCCAAAGCCCACACCGGTCGACGGAATTTTGCCACAAAACGATCGCCCTGTTTTATAAGCATGGCAGATTCTGGTTTTTGCCGATAACGAATCGCCACCTGAACAGGCAGACCTGTACGTCCAAAAAGCGGTTCTCCGGCTGTCCAATTCACTTCCAAGAGCTCAGCTTCTTTGGCATACATCAAAGGATGTTCACGGTCTGGAACAACGATCAGCCGATTAGTTGATCGGTCTTTACTAGCGACATACCACGGATGGCCCCCACCGACCTTCAACCCCTGACGCTGACCAATCGTGTGCGCATCAAGCCCATCGTGCTGACCAAGGACCTTGCCATCAGGATCAACAATGTCACCAGGCACAGACTCAATGCGTTTGCGTAAAAATTCATGAAAATCTAATTTGCCGACAAAACAAATGCCTTGGCTGTCTGGTTTCTGTGCCGTCGGCAAGTCTACTTTTTCTGCCAACTGACGCACCTTTGATTTATGAAGATGACCGATCGGAAACAGAGTCTTCGATAAAACGGATTGCGGTAAACGGTACAAAAAATAGGATTGATCTTTATTCGGATCACGTCCCTTGAGTAGATGCGTCACGCCCTGACGATCACGTTTGACACGGGCGTAGTGCCCCGTCGCGACCCCATCAAATCCCGCCTTCATCGCTGCTTCAAAAAATAATCCAAATTTAATTTCTTCGTTACACAAAACATCTGGATTTGGAGTTAGTCCTCGCTGATACTCATCAAACATCCGATCCAGCACGCGTGTCCGATATTCTTTTTCAAAATCAAACGTCAACAACGGAATACCGAGTTTAGCCGCAACACGAAACGCATCACGACGCTCGCCGCGCCATTGGCACTCCCCTGTCCAAAAATCTTTACTGTCTGACCAGTTTTTAATAAACCCACCGACAACCTCATGACCTTGCTGCTGAAGTAAAGCTGCTGCCAAACTCGAATCAACCCCGCCAGACATGCCGACGAGGATTTTTTTCTTTTTTATTTTATCTCGACCGAACCAAGGCATCATGGCAAATTAGAATAGGTCACCGGCGCGGTCGTTGTCGCACTAAACACTTCCAAAGCCGGGAGCAGCGACTCCCCATCCAAAACACGAATGCGTCGCAAGACAAAACGGGAAGACTCCCCGTGTAATGAACCCATACGAATCCAAAACGCCAACGTAAAACCTGCGTCCTTCACCTCTTGCGCGATCGAATCTGTCCACGCGCCGTAGGGATACGCAAACGTGTTGACCGCGTGCCCCAACAACTCCTCCAGGCTTTTCTTGGACCCCGCAATTTCTTGATGACGCGTGGAGGCTCCTATTTTATTCAAAAATGCGTGGTTCTCCGTGTGCGCGCCAATCGTAATCAACCCTTCTCGATCCACCTGCTGAATCATCTCGCGCGTCATGGATCCCCTGTTTTTGTAGGCTTCTGTCACGATAAAAAAAGTTGCTTTTAATCCCAAACGTTTGAGCACGGGGTACGCATGCGCAAATTGATCTTTATAGCCATCATCAAAGGTTAAGAGCACGGGCTTCGTGGGCAAAGTCGCATATCCCGTTTTCATGGCTTGATCCAACTCATCGGGAGTGATGGTATGGTAGCCCGCTCGTACCAACTCCTCCATCTGCGCTTCGAACACGTCGGGGGCTACGCTATACAATCGCTCCTTCGCTGTGGCTGTTCGGGGAAGATAGCGAATATGATGGTACATAAAAACAGGCACGCGGACACCGATTTCACCTGACGCGAGCTTCGGCTCACCCGCAACGCTTAACAGGTAACTCGACGAAGGTTTCCTCAAACGTACGGCGTCTGGAGATGATTCCGTATAAAGCTCAAAATCCGCAACATCCGCCTCGACGAGATCTTCATAAGACACCGCCGACTGCCCTTCTTCCATGACAAAATCAGCCCCCATCAGCGTACTGGTCGCGGCAGCCTCATGAAGAACCGTGGGCGTCAAAAAAATCCCGGCCCAAAAGGCCGTCATCACGGAAACCGAGGTTGTCGCTAAAAAAAGAGGGATGAACTGTCGCTTCATATCGATGCGCGCGCGGGTTCTCGTGACGCGAGAACCGCAGCCCGACCCTGCCGCACGACACCCTGTTCCTCACGCACCGCAAGCTGCCCACACGCAGCATCAATGTCCTCCCCGAATGTAATACGATGCGTTGCCGGAACGCCAAGGGCGTGCAAACGATCCAAGAACTCAATTCGGTCGTGCCGATCGGTTCCCTGAAACGCTTCCGTTTCATGATACTTGATCAGATTAACATGCGCGAGCCGATAGTCCGGTCCGAGCAACTGCGCCAAGGCAATCGCGTCTTCTTCTCGGTCGTTAATCCCGCGTAGCAGCAAATATTCAAACATCACCTTTCGATTTGTCTTTTGCATATACGTCCGCACCGCTGCCATCAACTTTGCTAAAGGATAAGCTTTGTTCACGGGCATAATACTTGATCGAACTTGATCGATCGCGCTATGCAGCGAGATCGCCAAATTTACCTGAAACGGTTCATCCGCCAAACGTAAAATACCAGGAACGATCCCGCACGTAGAAATGCTGATGTGACGCGCCCCTAAATTAAAGCCAGCGTGATCGTTTAGCGTTCGGACCGTTTCCATCACCGCGTCATAATTATGAAAAGGTTCACCCATCCCCATAAACACGACGTTAGACACACGATCCTTTTTTACTTGAAGAAGACGGGCGTAATAAATGACCTGCTCAACCATTTCTTCCGCCGTCAAATTACGCTTTAACCCCATGGTCCCCGTCGCGCAAAAGGAACAAGCCATCGGACATCCGATCTGGGAGGAAAGACAAACAGTGTTGCGCTCGTCTTCATGGCACATCAACACGGCTTCGATCTTTTTGTCATCATGACACGCAAACAAGGTTTTTGTTGTCTCGCTGGCTGGGCTTGTTTGCGTGGTGATCGGTGTGAGCACATCCCAAGAAATGTGCTCCGCGCATTTTTGACGCAACTCTTTTGGAAACACGGAAACCTCCTCCCAGCTCTTGAGGAGTTCAATATAATAAGCCCGTTTGGCTTGTGCCAGACGGTATTTTGGCAGTTTCTCTTCTGCAAAAAATTGTGTCACTGTTTCAAAATTCATGATTGTTCCATGCCCACGAAGCGAGTCGCTTGGCGGCGTTAAATGAACCTTCTTTTGTCGGGGCTCCTAAAACCGTGATGATGAGTTCCTTTTGATGAATTGGCTGCCCCTCTGCGTCAACGGGACGCAACTGCACTACGAGGTTGTATTTGGAAGATTCGAGGTATCCCGTCTTTCCACCAATCACCCAAACCTCATCATCTTTTGTGAGTAATTGATTGGTGTTTTTTATGGTGTGTATTTCCTTACGATTCACCAGTGACACGGTGTACTGCGCTGTAGTCGCGGCGCTACGGATCAATGGTTGCTGAAAGGCGGTCTCCGCGATCAGGGCGATGTCTCGCGCTGTGGTGATATTACGATCATCCATTCCGGATGCATCTACAAAAATAGAGTACCGAGCGCCTGCTTTTTTCGCTTCCGTGTTCATCCGTTTCAAAAATGCCGTTCGACTTAACCCAGAGAGCCGTGACAACGCCGTTGCGGCATTATTTGCGCTGCCCGTGATGCTGGAAAACAACAAATCGCGTAAGGTCACGCGCGCGCCATTTTTAACGCGTAAGCGTCCTCCGCCTACCTCGTCCACCGTTTTCAAGGTCGCCACACGATCCCAACTCGGCGCCAACTTCACGAAGGCTAACGCATTGGAGAGTTTTGTCAAGCTAGCAGCGGGCCATTTTTTATCTGGTTTGAAAGAATAGAGCACTTGATGCGTGCCCGGTGTCATGACAATCGCGGCAGCGAATTCATTGGATAACGGTGAGAACGTACCGGCATCTGTTGAGGAAGTAGCCGCAAAGGCGGGAGAAACGACAAAAAAACTCAAAAAGATCCCTAAACAGGCTCGGTGTAGCCGAGAAGGAAAATAAAAACAACGAAGCATGGGCGCATTATACCTGATAAGGAGAAATGCTGCTTATGGATACTATTTCTTCAAAATTTCTACGGTCGTTCCGATGGGTGCCCAGTCGTAGAGCTGTTTGGCCGTGCCCACCCCTAGTCTTACACACCCGTGACTCGCGGGCTTTCCCAGGTGATCCGCCCCCTCCTTTTTTCCACTAGGCCATTCCGGAAGCTCGTGCATCCCAAAACCACGGCCGCTAAAATCCATCCACCAGGGCATCCATAATTTTGATGCTCGAGACCACGCGCGAGGATTCTTTCTTAAAATTTTGAATTGTCCAACCGGCGTTGGCATGGATTTGATTCCGCTAGAAATTGGAAAGGAAGCGATCGTGACTCCCGCCACACGCTTATCCAACGTTTGCGTTCCTAGATGGATCTGAATGGATTTTTTTAAACGAAGCGGCCCCGTCGACGTTGGTGAATAAGCCGCGTCAATCTCCACCCCATCACCATATCCGTCCCCATCGGTATCCACCATGGTTGGATTGGTTCCAAATATCAACTCTAACGGATCCGACAAGCCATCCCCGTCTGCATCTAACAAAACATCCGCCGCTTGCACCGGATGGCTGACAAGAAGCGCGATGCTACACAAGCAGCAGCACAACAATCGCCAAGGCAAGGCGGTAAACGACGAATACGTCGTAATGCTTTTTAGAGACATAAGAGATCAAAAAACGAATTGCCCAGCCGCCGACGATCGCTGCCGTGACAAACCCGACCAAGAGGGCGATGGCGCTTGGGGCTGGTTCCGCGGCTGTGCTCGATCCAAGTATTTTAGAAAGTCCATAAAACCCTGCTACCGCCGTGACAGGGATGCTGACAAAAAAAGAAAATCGAGCAGCGACCTCACGTGATAACCCAGAGAGCAGGCCCGCTGTGATCGTAATGCCAGAACGAGACGTGCCAGGGATCAATGCAATAGGCTGCACAAACCCAACAAGCAGCGCATGTTTCCACGAAACCGTTTCCCATCCCCGCTCTTCTGGTTTGACCGCGGAAACATGATCCGCGAGAAACAAAAGCGCGCCCCAAAATAGTAGGCTCGATGCGACGACCCAAGGAACACGGTTCGTTGCCTCAAGGAGACCCCCAAGAAAGTAACCGACCACAAGAATCGGCAGAGACGCGACAACACATTGACCGATAAACCGACGAGCAGCTGTGCCGGCGACATCTTTTTTGAATGCAGCCAACGCGAGCGCCCAAAGATCTTTCCAAAAAAACCAAAGGAGTGCTGTAAGCGTTCCTAAGTGCAGAACCGTGTCAAAGGCAACGCCCTGGTCTTTCCAACCCAACAACGCGGGAACGAGGATCAAATGCCCACTCGAAGAGATGGGGAAAAATTCCGTCAGGCCCTGAACAAGACCTAGAACAAGCGCGTGAAAAACAGGCATAAATTTTACAGATCGAGATCACCAAAGCGCACGCGCTGACCGGGAGCAACTGTGTGCGTTGTGGTTGGGGATGCTGTTGGGGGTGCTTGCGGTGGTCGATCGTTGTTTGAAGGTCTACGCGAAACGTCGCGTTTTGGCGGTAACTGTTTTGGCAACACCGCCTCATCCTCTTCATCTGTTTTCGTATCCCGAACGATTTTAATCGTTCCACGGGTAGGCGCGGGTGGCGCGGCCTTAGTAGCAGGGGGAACAACACGCGGGCGCGTGACCCCTCCCGACGGTGCTGGAGCATCTGGCCGGCGACTGCTTGGTGGGGGTGATTTATAGATTTGTTTTCGTTGTTCCATTTGCCGTGTCCGTTCCTCCAGCACGATGGGTCGACATTCTGCGCAGTACATCGGACGCGCTGGATCAAGTTGCATCGGTAAATTCCATACCTTGCCACAACGAGAACAGGTATGTGGAAACTTGGGTTTGTCTTTTTTTGTCTGCGCGGGACGACTCGCCGCTATCGCCGCTAATCGATCAGGATTAATTTTGAGATACTCCCCTTCCGTGTCTTCCGCGTGCTGCTCTGGCGTCGTTTCCGTGGGAGGGCTCATCTTGAGAAATTCGGGAGCTTCGCGCTCGTCTTCTGTGACAATAGCGGGATATTGTACGTTCGGCGATGCGGCCGCGGACGATGCTTCGGCCAAAACGGGGACGGCTGCGCTCGTTTCCAATGACAGCCCTCCTCCAGATGTCATCTCCAAGGCATTGGTGCCACTTCCGGGCGTTGACGCTTCCATCCCGCTCCACTGCAACACTTTCGCTTCGATAATCGCGCGTGGTTCCGCATACCGTTCACGGCTTACCGCGATCACCTTGTCACGGCTATCCGTATGTTTTGCAATGGGAGGCAAGGTGTTTGCCGAAAACGCCTGCGTTGAAACACCATCAACTGATAATTTAATATAGACCTGAGCCTTCGCCAAATTCACCAAATCCTCTGGTAAAAAGGTTGGCGTAAACTCTGTTTCCATGAACTCCGCGTCTTTCGCTCCCACGCGCATGATGATGAGCGTTCCTACGTTTCCAAAAATAGCCGCGGCAATCTCTTCTTCGATCTGCTCAATGTATTGATGCGCCACGATAAGGTTGAGACGATACTTGCGCGCTTCAGATAAGATGTTCGCAAACGACTGGTTCGCAAAATTTTGAAACTCGTCGACAAAAAGATAAAAATCCCTACGCTCTTCCATCAACATGTTCTGACGTTCTTGCGCCGCCATCTGCAATTTGGTAATCACCATGCCACCCAACAAACGCATGTTATCTTCACCAATACGCCCTTTAGACAAATTGACTAAGAAAATTTTTCCATCATCCATCACACGACGCACGTTGATCGATGACTTAACCTGCGCCACGATATTACGAATCACGGAGGACGACAGGAATTGTCCGACCTTGTTCTGCACCGGTGCAATCGCCTCGGTCGCGTATTTTTCTGACCAAGAGGTAAACTCCGCCACCCAAAATGTTTTCACGATCGGATCTCGGATTTTTGCAACCACCCGCGCGCGATATTCTTTATCGACCAAAAGACGATTGATCCCGAGGAGCGTCGCTCCGGGATAGTCCAACAATGCCAACACGCAATTCATGAGAATATACTCCATGCGCGCGCTCCACACATCCGGCCAAATCTTTTTGAAAACCCCCATCAATCCAGACGCAATCAGCGGCTTTTGATCGTCGTTCTCTGTTTCAAAAATGTTAAACCCTACCGGGAACTCCACGTCTGCTGGATTGAAATAGACCACGTCGTTAATACGGTGAGGAGGGATAAAATCCAGTAGTCCTTCGGCAGTATCCCCGTGCGGATCAACGTAGCAGCATCCATGCCCTGCATAAATATCAGAAAGACAAAGATTTTCGAGCAACGTTGTTTTTCCCATGCCGGTCTTTCCGATGACATACATGTGCCGACGACGATCGTCCGTTTTAATACCAAAACGACGCTTTTGATTGCGAAAGTTCGTTTCCGCAAACAGCGTTATCTCATTTTCATGGTCATGATTATATTCAATGGGCATGGGAAGGGAGGTTTAACCGAACGGAAGATTTGCAGGAGCCTCTGATTTTTTCGCTTCGATGCGTGTGAGGGATGGTGCCTTCACTTGCTGCAAAATTGGGAAATGCCATAACGTTGCTAATTCTTCGGTTGATAAAAAGAAACGTGGCATCCCCTTCCATCCAGAACGCGACGCGTACGCCTTCACTAAACGTGTTTTTCTTTCGTTATTTCTTTTGTCTTTAAAAAACCACAAGGCACTGCCCATGCCCGTCTTCTTAAAATCCGGTTTTAAGGCCTGCATGTGGAACGTGTTTGTTTGCTTAATAGCCCCAATGAAGGGTTGGGCAAAATGAGACTTATTAAACACCTCGCGTTTTGCAAGATACGCAAAACGAATTTTACAATCAAAACCAATCTTCCCTGCTTTGCGTTCGACCGCCTCTAGTATCTCCTTCTCTTGAGGAGATAAAGCGAACAATTTTGGAAAATCGGCCTTTGCATCCTTTTTAGGCGCCTCCTGCGGAGTGCTTAACAAAACATTAGCGAAATCTTTTGTGATATTGATGGGCAAATCGATCGCAAAATCCAACGCTGTTTTCTTGACCTCCTTTTTCACGCCTTTAATCTTATCAATCACTTTTTCCGCACGTTTACGAAAATCCGCTTGATCCGTTGGCACGAGCAAAATCTGATACCAAGCCTGCTCTCCTGGACCAAAACGAGAAAATACTTCCAAAATATTCGCAATCGGATCTTTAAACTCTCCCGAAACCTTATCTTCAAACTCTGGGTACGTTTTAATAGGATACGCATCCTCAAAACCCCCGTGCGCGCCTTTTCTGGTTGGAATAATCTCCGCGCCCCACAAATCCCATTCTTCATCTGGGTAGTGCTTTGGCACAGACAAGGTATAATCCTCGACCTCGATCAATTCTGCATCTGGATACTGCGCGTACACCGCCGCCTCAACCATGTCACGCAAACGACGCTCACAACGAATATAAAAACCCACGGCTCCATTGATAGATGCGATCTCCAAAGAAATAACGGTCTGGGTAAAGCCTTTCAGCCAAGTGTCTGTCCAAGAAGGACCTTGGTGCCCTCCCGCAAAACTCGCGAACATATTTTCCGCGGCTCGCGGGGTCTGCTCCGACATCTTGGGAACATGCACACGATAGATGACCCATTCGCGTGCCATGACCGCATGCGCCTGCTTATGCTCCACAAACAGGTGAAGCGCCCCCCAAAGAATCACCCAGATGAATAGAATCCATCCGCCGTGTACAAAAAAATACCACATCGCATACAGCGGATCAGATCCGGCGATGTCGAGAAAGGCATCAACGTCAAAATTGAAGTTGAACCATGACAAAAATTCAAAATTCATGCCTGACGCCTAAGATAGCATGCGGGAAAAAGACTGAAAATCCCCCTTCGCCGAAACGCCGGGGGACGGTACTCTTCTCGCTGTTTATTTTCGTCTCCGAAACCGTTCCCAGGTCACCAAAAGAGGTGAGGCGATAAAAATAGAAGAGTACGTACCAACCGCGATACCAATAATCAATGTGAGCGTAAAATCACGCAAGCTTTCTCCGCCAAAGATATGAATCGCGACGAGCGTCAAGAGCGTTGTGATAGAAGTACTGAATGAACGCACAAACGTTTGACGAACAGACAGCGTGACGATCTCCTCAAATGTTCCCGTCTTTTTCTGCAAATTCTCACGAATACGATCCATCACAACAATCGTGTCCGTGATGGAGTAACCAAGGATCGTGAGAACCGCGGCGATAAACGCCGTGCCGATTTCCATTCCGTAAAAATGCCCAAGAAATGAGAACACACCGACCGGCACAATGACATCGTGAAACGCCGTAAAAATCGTCACGAGTCCATATTTCCACGACTGAACCGGAATAGAGACTTTACGAAAGACGTACGCGACATACGCCATAATAGCAAGCAGCACAACCACGATCCCTTGCAAAGATTTTTGGCGTAGCTCCTCACCAACCACTGGACCGATCGCGTCAAAACTGAGCTCCGTGACGTCAGCGCGTTGCTTCTGCAACACCTCAAACAGTGTTTTATGTTCTTCCTCGCCTAAATGCTTCAAACGTAACTGTACATCCGTATCCCCCACGGGTTGAATCACCACCGAACCAAAATCGACCGAAGGGGTCCGCAAACTCTGCTCAATCTCGGTAATCGAAGGGCGATCTTGATAGCGAAGCACCATCAAAGAACCACCCGTAAATTCAATCCCCTGTTTCAGTCCCCACATGGCAAAAAATGCCAACGACAAACCGATCATGAGGGCAGACAGGACATACCACAACGGGCGCAAGGTTACGACATTCATTTTCATAGTCAAGCCAATAGAGAAAAACTTAGGTCTTGTGCGAATCCTTTTCACGAGGTTTCAGGAACAACCAACCGAACTTACTGATCGGCGTTGTGGCGAGAAAGCGTAGGATCGTACGTGTAGAAACAACCGCCGTGAATAAAGAGATCAGCGTACCGATACCCAACGTCAACGCAAACCCTTTAATAAAGGAGGAGGAGAACCAGTACAGCACCGCGCAGGAAATCAACACCGTGGCATGCCCGTCACGAATCGAAAGCCACGCGCGTCGGAAGGCATCTTCTAACGCCTGCGAAATCCCCCTTCCTTCCAACCATTCTTCTTTGAGACGTTCAAAGACCAGCACGTTCGCGTCAAGCGCGATACCGATCGACAGGATAAAACCCGCGATCCCCGACAGCGTCATCGTGACCGGCAGAATCTTGAACATCGCGGCGGACAGGGCTGTGTATAACCCAAGCGCGAGAATCGACACCACACCCGGCACGCGATACAACAAAATCATGTAGATCGCGACAAGCAAAAAACCCATCAAACCCGCCTTCAAAGATTTCTGTAACGAATCAGCACCGAGCGTCGGCCCAACCGTCTGTTGCGCCACGAGTTTGATGGGCACGGGCAACGCCCCTGCTTGCAATCGACGGGCCAACAGCTTCACTTCGTTCACGGAATAATTGCCAGAAATAACCGCCTGCCCTCCAATGATCTCCGTTTGCACGATCGGTGGGTTGCCTGTAAGTTGGCCATCCAAAAAAATCGCAAGCGGCTTCCCAACATTCCTTTTGGTGATCTCCGCAAATAGTTTTGACCCCTCATCGTTAAACTTTAAGGACACTTGAGGGAATCCCGTGCGTTGATCAAAATCAACACGCGCTGTTTCCAAATCCTTGCCCGTGAGTTTCGTTGCTTTCCAAGGATCTGCTGGAGGCGCCACATCTTCTGCCAGTGTTTTCTTTATTTCAAGCAAGCGCACGCGCGTATTTTTAATCGGCCTTTCTCCCATCTTCCAGATAAGGTGAAACCCGTAGGGAGTTTCTACAACATCAGAAATCGTGCCAACTTTTTGCGCAAAAACGGCATTCTCAAATTCTTCAACCATGTCCCCTTTCGCAAACCAGCCCAAGTCTCCATTGGACTCAACGGCTCCCGGTTCCTGCGAATTTTCTCTCACTAAAAGATTGAAATTCGCGGGAGTGGCACGGGCTTTTAACGTCTGAATCTTTTGTAACGCCTGCTCCTTGGTGTAGGTCGAAAGATCCCCTTTTGCTCCTTTATACCCGATCAAAAGATGGTGTGCCTGTACCTCTGAACCATCTTCCTTGACCTCTTCCACCTTCACGATCGTGTAATAATTCGATCGATCCAGCACCTTGTTCAGGACGGTCCCCGCAGGAAGACCCGCGACGGCCTCTCGTACATCACCGTACATCTCATTACCACGAAGGAAGCCGACGTCACCGTCTGCAGACTTGAGGTCCGCGTTTTCGGTATTTGCCTTCACCAGTGCCGTAAAATCCGCTCCCGCTTGGCGTACTTGCACGAGCAACGCATTCACTTTTTTCTTTGCCTCCGCATTCAACCGATCGACTTCTTTTTGTTGCTCGGGTGTGAGCGGCGGGGTGGTTTCGGTGTTTTGTTCTTTAAATTCCAAAATGGGCGTTTCTCCAATGCGTTTGATTGCTTGGTTCACGTCGCCGACCCCCGCTAATTCAACGGTTACGCGCCACGTGTCGCCCGCTTGAATCGTTTGGATAAGTGGTTCTGAAACACCCATCGTGTTTACACGACGCTCAATCACGTCGCGGACGCCGTTGATCGCCTCGGCACGGTCGCTCGCGGCGACGTGAGACACATCCGCGTCATATTCAAGATGGGTCCCCCCTTGAAGATCCAAACCCAATACGAACGGTTTTTGGATCTGACCGAGGTTAACACCGATCAATCCTTTGGCTCGCGCGAGCACCCAATTTGCCGGTTGCGGGTAGGAAATCGACGCGGACACCACGAACAGCAGAACCAACCAAAGAACGCGTTGAAGAATCGTGCGCTTAGAATAGGCTTTTGATTTTGGTGCAGTCATACATCAGAAAGAATCCGTGAAAAATAACGACGGGTTAACTTGTTAATTGGGGCTCCATCTTAGGCGGCAGGCGCTTTAAAAGCCACCATTGCTGGAATAACGTCAAGGCACTCATCACAAGCCAGTATAGGGTGAGCCCACCTGGAAGGGAAAAACCGATCACCGCGGTCACAACGGGCATAATATAAGCCATCTGCTTATTCATCATGGCTGCCATGCTCTCGTCCTTCGCGCCTTCACTCTTGGCGACTTCAGGCGGAGGCGAGGCGACGGTTGCTCCTGGTGGTTTTAGAATATGTTTTGTTTGTACGAACTGAATCAACGCCGCCGCGATCGCCAACACATAGCTTGGCTTTGTGAGGTCTAGAAAAGAGAGAAAGGTGGGGTCTAGCGTCTGTGGATTTGGCACGAACGAATACAGCAGATTGAAACCAGATGACGATAGGCCGATAGACAATGCTTGATACAATGCGATGAAGACGGGAAGCTGAATCAGTAAAGGTAAACAAGAAGACGCGGGATTGACTTTTTCACGAGCATAGAGATCCATCAACTCTTTGGCCTGCTCATCTTTTTTATCCTTCAGGCGCTTGCGAATCTCATCGATCTTTGGCTGCAGTGCCTGTAAGGCGCGTTGCTGTTTGATCTGTGCAACGGTAAACGGGTAGAGAATGACCTTGATCACAATCGTCAAAAGAATGATCGCGACACCAATATCATGGCCGGGTACATACGCGTACAGCCACAAAAGAAGGTTAAGAATGGGCTGAACAAAAATGGCGGTAAACAGGTTAGACATATAAGGATCGTGGGATTATTCCGCTTTCTTTGTGTCCGCTGCGTCATCCTTTGCATCCGCCTCTTTTGCTGTTTCAGGCACATCTCCCACCGTTGTCTCGGCGGGTACGGCGTCTGGCGCGACAAATTCTCCCGCAACGGAATCCGCGACCGCCTCCCCACCCTGCTTGACGATGGTAATTTTCCAACCTGTTAATTTAGCCGCCAACCGGACGTTTTGACCTCCCTTACCAATCGCAAGCGACAGTTGCTCTGGGGCAACATGGGCATAGGCAAGATGTTCAGCATCTACCAAACGCACCTCTGAAACCTGCGCTGGTTTGAGCGCTTCTTTAATATACAGGGCTGGATCATCGCTCCAAGCAACCACATCTACCTTTTCCCCGCCCAGTTCACGGTTGATGACTTGAATACGCGTTCCACGCTGACCGATGCAAGAACCGATCGGATCGATCGCGTCGTCGGTGCTCGTGACCGCGACTTTTGTACGGCTCCCCGCTTCACGTTCAATCCCTTTAATTTCGACCACCCCATTCGCAATTTCTGGAATTTCCTGCACAAACAAGCCGGTGACAAGCTGCGGGCTTGTACGTGACAGACGGATCTCTGGGCCTTTGCTCGTCATCACAACCTCACGCAGGATGACTTTCATGCGCTTGCCACGATCGTAACGCTCCATCTCGATTTGATCTTCTGGCACCAAAATACCGGACGTGCGGCCAAAATCGATAATCACGAGACGTCCTTCGCGGCGCTGCACCGTGACGTTCATGAGCTCCCCTTCGCGTCCTTTGAAATCGCTGAAGATGACGCTACGTTCTGCCTCACGCAATTTTTGCAAGATGATCTGCTTTGCGGTTTGCGCTGCCATGCGGCCAAAAGCTGCAGGGACCGTCAACTCCACGCGAATCTCATCGCCGACGATCGCGTCCGGTTTGATGTCCCGCGCGTCCGATAGCATGATCATCGTCTTTGGTTTGAATTTGAATTCTTCGTCGATGGCCGCCGTGACAACCGCTTCGGCCGCCAAGCGTTCATCACGATTCATGGGTCGTCCTCCACCATCTTCACGACGCTTTGGAATGTGGGCTGCCTCAAAACGCTCAAAATAATCCTCGGGAAGTTCCATGTCTTCGATCACAGCTTTCACGTCAAAGACGCGAATCCCGCCGGTCTGCCCGTCGTACTTATCCGGATCAAATTCAACCTGAATGTTCTGATTCTTATTGCCGAAATCTTTACGATACGCGGCCGCTAACGCGGCTTCGACCGTTTCTAAAACAGACTCATAAGCAATGTTCTTTTCTTCCGCGATCTGTTTCATGGCTTGCATGATTGGACTGGCCATAGGGGGAGGGAGGGTGAGATTAGGTAAAAAAGTGACCCGTTCATCCAGAACGAGTCAGCCATTGCGGAATAGGATGCCAGACCAGCCAAGGGGCGTCAAGATAACGCAACAAGACCCTGGTTGTGGATTAAAAAGCCTCTATCAACTGAATCGTCGCCTCGGGTAGCCCACAAAAACCGGCCACTCGACTCCGAAATGGTGCCGACTCCGCTGTGATCAAAATCTCGATTTTCCCTGTCCCCCGAATCCCGTGATGCATAACGGCCTCCAAAGCGACTGCTGGCGCTGGATCTAAAACGCTCGCGCGACAACCCTGACGTGCTAGCGATTCTTCTAGGCGTTCACGAACGAAAGGATAGTGCGTGCATCCTAAAATCACGGCATCGGGAAGTAACACGACTGTTGCTTTCACAAGACGCTCTATTTCAGACTGAAGTGCTTCTCCTTCTTCCCCGCGCTCGACGAGCGCTGCGAGCGTCGGGCTCGTGACCACCTGCACATCTAAACCCGCCTCCTCTCCACCGCGCTGATAAAGACCTGACGCGGCTGTCGCCGGTGTCGCTAAAACAACGATGCGTCTAAACGCGCGGCCGACGACGGCGCGCATCGCCGGACCCACCATCTCGATCACGCCCGCATCCCGAATGCCGAGCAGCTCAAACATAGGACGAATGACAGACGCCGAAATGCTATTACAAGCGCTCACGAGGGTTGTGGCACCACGCGTACGCAACAGACGCATCATCGCAAAGGTGAGTCGCTCTAAATCCTTTGCGTCACGTTGCCCATAAGGCATGTTCGCAATATCTCCTAGATACAGAATGTCCGCTTGAGGCGCTTGGGCACGAATCGCCTGGAGTACGGTGAGACCTCCGGAACCGGAATCAAAGATGCCGATCATAAAATCGTCCGCAGGATGCGTGCGGCATTTTTCCAGGCGATCTGTTCCATTTCTTGCTGCGTATAGCCACGCATTTCTAATTCCTTCCATAACGCTGGTAAACAATCCAGCGATTCCAAACCTTCGATAACGCCCGTGATAATGCCCCCGAAATCCGTCCCAAGGGCGATATGTTCCATCCCCATAATCTTACGAAAATGATCGATATGATCAGCAACATCTTTTACTGTCGCGGGAAGGTGGCGTCCTGTGATAAAGTTTTTCGCGAAAAAGACGCCGACGACACCGTCTGTTGAGGCAACGTGTTTTAATTGCTCATCAGTATAGTTACGTGGATTGACGCAGCACGCGTGCGCGTTACCATGACTCACGATGATCGGCCCCTGCACCAATTTCGTCGCATCCCAAAACGTGGGCGCGTTCATATGCGCAAAGTCCACGATCATGCGATGCGCCTGCAACCATGTGACCATTTCACGCCCAAGACTCGTCAGCCCCAGCTTGTCATCAAGTGTTCCCCCGCCAAGAGCGTTTGTGAGGTTCCAAACCGGTCCGAGCGATCGCCAACCAAGTACATACCATTGCTCAAGACGCTCCCAACTCGGCATCACATTCAACCCTTCAATGTGCAGCAACAATCCATGTAACGCGTTGTCTGTCATCACGCGATCAATATCTGTCGCCTGCGTGACCAACGTCCAACCGGCAGTCTGCTGAACATGCTGCCCGTACTCAATAAAATCCCGCTCGATAAGATCGTTCGTGATGGGATCAAAATAATTATCTGCCGGTGGATCAGGAAATGCGGTCGCCACCACAATTTTGGCGCGACTTTCTCGGATCAGTGCATAATCCGTTTGACGATTTTGGCCGTAACGCTCGCGGCCACGGATGTGTAGCAGCAGGTCTTGGTGAAGATCAATAATAGGAAAAGATGTCATACGTTTTTATAAAAGGAGGGGTGGCCAGGACGGCTGGCCACCGATAAGATTAGTTACGCTCGCGCAAACGCTGCGGATCGATCACCTTCATAAAAGCGATGATCTCACGCATGGGCGTTTCCACACCCCACGGGTGGATAAAGAACTTCGTTCCCGTCAGCATGTCGTACTGCGACAAATACGACGCGTGTCGGATGTTGTAGACAAGATCTGGACAGGCTTGCACGGTCTCGCGGAGCCGCGTATTCAACCCGTAACGTTTTTCCGTAATCATCAGGCTTAGTGTTGCTCGCGCTTCTACCGTCAATCCACGCATCTGCTCTGCCGTTTGAACACGAAACGCGCCGAGAGAGAGATACGCATCCACCAATGCTTCCAGTGCCGCGCGCTGTTCTACCGGCACGATCAAACGCATCTCCGCAACGGGAACAATGACACAGGTCATCGTCTCTGGAAGCGCGGGAAAAAGATGTTGCCGAACGGCATGATAACATTGATGCAATTCCTCCTGATGCTTACCGATATAGATCACCATGTCTGGACCAGAAAGCTCAAACAATTGAGACGTCCCCCGCAAACGCCATTGACTCACCGCATCCGCGATCAACGCCCAAATATTCGGCGTGATCCAACCATTGGCATGGTCTGGTACCAGACCATGAATGCCTTCATCGCAAATCTGCTTCCAGCCATCAGTTGGCTTGCGCTGCATCACCACGCCATCCTCACGCACATATCTCTCCCACGCATGCGGTGCCCCGTGATGCAACGTTTCAAATAAGGAAGAGAAGAACTCCGGATCGCGCCGTTGTCGCTCTGTTTCCGTCATCAGATCCGCATGTGGCAACGCTTCGCGCAACGCCTTCATATGCGCATCCATCACGCGCGCTCCCACGGTAAAGCGCTCTGCGAAACGAGAGGGCGTGCGTACAATCTTGGCATGAGTCGTCAGCACGTCCCCAGGCGCAACAACTTCTGCACGACGCTCATGAATGAGCTGATGCGGATGAAAGTTGCGATCCTTGTGCCCGATCGTTCGATCAACGAGGACCAGCGGGAGACCGAGCATCGCGATTGCCAAATTATTGGGATAGATATTTCCCACATGAGGCGTTTTGAGCACGGATGCGCCTGCCTGATGCATCCGTACCAAATCAGCCAACGACAAATCATCACGCGTGACAAGATCGAAGGGCATGGAATCTCCTTTGGTCGGTTGGTTGGTATCAAGGAACGATTCGTTTCTCATGCCGTCATGAGAAACGAGGCCGACACTTGATTTAAAAACCACCCCGCTGGTGACGGGGTGGTTTTTTCCTCACGATCCTCAAGGTCTCATTAAGACATGTGAGAAGAGGAAGCTATGCACCCCGAAAAAGAAAACAAAACGTAAAAACGCTTCGTAATCATTACGTGACGGCGCAAGGACTGGAGTAACTCCAATATCATATATAAAACCAGCATACGTGCACGAAACACTCATGTCAAATGTAGGGGGGACTATAATTGAAAGACTATAATGAATAAAATAGACTCTTTCGAGACAAGACAGTTGACGGTCATTTCAACTGGGCGTATTCTAGGAAAACCGCTCGACTCGAGGATGCGGACACGTCTTAAGAGGGCGAGCATAACCCAAGCAAGGAGACCGGCATGACCCACATGGACGGAATGGCCCTGTTGGATAGGGAAGGTGGCAACGGCATCAGCGAGGACTTCGCGCCGTCGCGACCGCGACTCGGTGATCCGCCGATCGTGGTGCGACCGGAGCTGGACTCCCTGGTGCACGCCACGACGCTGCAGATGGCGGCCATGAAACGGCTGCACCCCTGCATCGGCATCGGCATCGCCCCCCAGATCGAGATCGCCGGGGTGCGGTTCATCACGAACGAAACGTACCTGCTGTACTTTTTCCGTCACTCCACGCAGCGCAGCGTGCCGCGGGCAAGGTGGTCCTCGTTCACAACAAGAACGAGTTGATCAACGCCCTGCGCGACGCGAACGGCGTGCCGGTCGTGCTCTTCGCAAGCGCGCTCGACGACGAAGCGAGGCGGCACCTCAACCGTCAGATCCAGATCAAGCGTACCAACCGGATCTACCTGGTCTTGAGCGAAAGCGCCTACGACGCCCGCGAGAGCCTCTGGGGTGATCCGCTCCGCGCGAACACCTCCTTCTGCTTCGTCGCCAACCCGCCGAAGCGCCAGCGCCCCGTCGCTGACACCCGCCGCCCGGCCCACCTCCGTGGGGGCGCCCCGTCGAACGGGTCGTAACCAACTTCTCCCACTCTGATGACTATCCGGGTGGGAGTTTTTTATGAAATATTGAATACCGCGCCAAACAAAAATCGACTTCGGGCAAGAACGGGGATAAAAAAAGTTACAGTTTCGAAAACCAGTCTTTTAGAATGGCGTTTCGTTCATCTGTATGTTCGATGAGCGCGTGATCATCGCCTTTAAAAGTAATGAGCTTTCCTTTTTTCAATTTTTTTTGCATTTTTTTTGCATCCTTGAAAGAAGCGCGAGAATCTGGATTTGAATGCACAAGCAAATACGGAATGTTCGGGAGATAGGGCGCGAAGGACAATGCACTTCGTCTTGCTAATTCATCCTCATTATCAGGATTAAACATTTTCTTTTTCTTCAGCATGAGATACAGATCTGGCCGCTCCTTTTTTACGTTACGAAAATCATAGGCCCCACTTACAGAGGCAAGTCTTTGTATGGGAAGCCTGTCTTTCAAGTTCTGTAAAGCCATCATGGCGCCACGAGATACGGCGAGCGCACCTATCCGATCGAAATCTAGATTCCAAGCTCCATTTCTGAGACGGGCTAGTAACGCGAACGTATCGGCTGAATCTTTTCCGCCATATTCATC
Organism: uncultured Gammaproteobacteria bacterium; assembly: GCA_964349535.1. Classification (GTDB taxonomy): domain Bacteria; phylum Patescibacteriota; class Patescibacteriia; order 2-12-FULL-60-25; family 2-12-FULL-60-25; genus VGLT01. Next base: position 19,531 of record CAYGGQ010000004.1, read on the forward strand.
TCTCCCTTCGGAATTCGGACCGCCGGAATACTGCGAGCCAAAAACGGCAAAGCCAGCTTCCGCCAAAGGCATAAAAAAATTGGCGATCGTGCGATTTTCTATCGCGGCGAAATCACCCGTGCCGCCACGGTAAAACAAAATAAGCGGAAGCTTTTTCTTGCTGATGGGAAGCACTCCGATTGCTTCAATAAATCCGTTCGGCGAACGGTAAAGGAACCTGTCGACACGCAACGATTTGAAATTTTTTATTTTGTTGACCATACGAAGAATGATAGCATGTGGCGTTTATTTTTTTACAAGTCTATGTACGAGCCCACCTCATTCTGCACAAGATTTCCCAAGCTGATCATGCTTCCATAAAACTTATCCCCATCCCTCCATTTTCCTCATTTCCCCCCATAAAAACCCAATAAAATACCCTCTTGCTCTTGACAAAACCCCAAATATTTGATTTACTTGCAAACACAAGGTAAACTTGAATAGGCCAACAACGGAAAGGATAGGAGGTACACCATGTCGAGCCAGCGCACCTTTTTCAATACGTGTTTCTTTGGCGCGCTGCTTGTTTGCAGCACGCTCCCCCTCTTTCTCGCCAGCGGTTGCGGTAATCCCAACAACTGCGGCGTCGACGACAACTGTCCGGGCAAAAAGGATGGCGGCAACGTCCTCCCCACCTGTTCGGACGGCGTCAAGAACGGCAACGAGACAGGCGTCGACTGCGGCGGAAGCTGCAGCGCGTGCGCGTCGACCGGTTGCATGACCGGTGCCGATTGCCCGAGCCAGATCTGCCGACTCGATCCCGCCTGCGCGGATCCCAACGGATGCCTCGGCGTTTGCGCCGCGGCGACCTGCGTGGATACCGTAAAGAACGGCAACGAGACAGGCGTCGACTGCGGCGGAAGCTGCAGCGCGTGCGCCAACATCTGTCACCCCACCAAGGACGACCCGCTGTGCAGTTCGCAGCCGGGGAGCACCTGTGAGTGTGACCTCTCTGTCTCGCCCATGAGTGACGTCTGCCGCGGCGACATGATGCAGTCGTGCCTCGCACTGAACAAGTGCGAGACCGGCAAGTCGAATGACTGCTGGGCGATCAATCTCCCCAAGGATGGCAAGTCGCATCCGATGGTGTGTGATTGCCTCGACAAGATCTATGATGATGTGTGGACGGAGGCCAACGGCGGCGAGATGGGCATCAAGACCCGCTGGGATAATGGGTGGGCGTGGGTAGATACGAGTGGAGCCAACGTTCTCATGACCTGCTCCGGACGAGACCTTTTTGGTCTGAAGGGCGTCCAAGCTTTCAGCTCCTGTGCTGGAACTTTTAGCCAGGACTGCAATACTCTGACCATCGACTGCGACGGGGGTGTCCGTATGCATAGATGGATCCGTCATCGCTGGTAACTTCAAGCCCCTGCACCATCCACTGATGCAGGGGTCTTTTTTATTATCATCCCTTGTTACTTACTTGGTCCAAGCTGCAGCGCGCCTGGATAAACAATCCAGGGATGCAGCAATGATATTCCGCTTCGATCTGTTTTACACTCAGCTTCTTTATCAAAGACGAATGGAACCTCCCGCGCCACATCATTAGTCTTCACATTAACCGCATCTACCCCTGTCGTCTTTGCCGCATAACACCCTCCATATGGATGCTTAATCTTAGAACTCGCCGAATCCTGCAACTGTCCCCCCGCAAGGGTCGCTCGACATTCTCCCGTGCACCAACCCCAGTTGTCTTCGACGTATACGCGAGGCGTGAATCGGCAGGCGCCGACGGCTTCATCCCAACAGCCATTAGGCTGCGCCAGTCCGGTAAGCGTACACGTGTCTGTTTCACCACAATCGGCAATGGCCGTCGCTTGCGTACAAGTCTGAGTCGTGTTGCGTGCGCATC
>CAYGGQ010000005.1:0-21068 GCA_964349535.1 uncultured Gammaproteobacteria bacterium
ACTATCATAACGCAAAACCAGAGCTTCGACGTCCCTGGTTTATTTTTTGCTCTTTCCTGATTTCCTTTTCTTGTTTCGTTTCGTCGATCCGTGCCTCAACAAACGTCCCAATTCCGTTTGAAATGTTTTGACGTCTTCGAAGGATCGATACACCGACGCAAAACGTATGTAGGCGACTTTATCAAACGCCTTGAGTCGATCCATCAAAATTTCCCCTAAATCAGAGCTGCGAAGCTCTGTTGTTTTCAATCGTTGAATATCCCGCTCAATCTCATGCACTAAGGATCGAAAATCTGCCTCGGTGAACGAACGTTTTTCCAACGCTTTGTGCAACCCTCGCTCCATCTTTTCTCGTGAATACGCCTCCCGATGCCCATCCCGCTTCACGACGGTAATATCCAAAAGCTCCACCTCTTCCAACGTCGAAAATCGATACTCACACGCCTCGCACTCCCGTCTCCGCCTAACCGAAGTCCCGTCTGGCGACAAACGCGAATCAATCACTTTAGAATCTGGATCCCCACACACAGGACAATGCATAAAAACAAGGTTACCCCATTCACTCTATTCCTTCCACTCCCCCATCTCCCCTCAAGCAGCAGGGGGAGGCAAAAAATACGGAAAGCGGTGTCTGAGCGAATCCAAGGACTATTGGATATGCTCGCGAGTTCGCTTTCCGTATTTTTTGCCTCCCCCTGCTGCCCTACATCAATTCCGATGTTTCGTAAAAAACAACAACGACAACAGAGGGTATACAAAAAATACAGGAAGCGGTGTGTGAGCGAATCAAAGGACTATTTGATATGCTCGCGAGTTCGCTTCCTGTATTTTTTGTATACCCTCTGTTGTCCCCTACAACATTTTTTTACGAAGAAACGCCGGAATCTCCAACTCCTCTTCTTCTGTCGTCGCCGCTGTTTTCGCGATCGCCATGCTTGGTGGCGGTGTTGCTGGTCGTTGTGGATTTTGCGCCGAGTACTGGGGTGGAGCTACGTGAGGTTGGTGGGTCGCTGGTGGTGGTGAAAAAGGAAAGGTCTTGCGTGGTGGGACTTGCGTTTGCTCTTCAACCGGATCTGCAGACGGCGTGAAGGACAATGGTGCTGCTGTCATGACCGGAGGAACATTCGGCGCTTGCTGTGTAGAACGCGGTGACGAGGGCAAAGGGAACTTTTCGAGAGGTTCGGGTGGAGGCACCGTTCGACCAGAGCCAGATGGACTGTTATACACACCACTCGAAAATGCCGACTTCATTTTTGGTAACGTTGGGCGTTGTTCAAAACCCGTCGCAATCACCGTGATCTTCACCTCGTCTTTCATGCTTTCATCGATGATGGCGCCAAAAATAACTTTTGCGCCATCCGAGGACTGTGTGATGACTTTTGCCGCTTCTGATACTTCGTACATGCCCAAATTTGATCCGCCTGTAATGGTAAACAAAATCCCTTTCGCCCCATCGATCGAAACTTCGAGCAACGGAGAAGCGACGGCTGCCTTCGCGGCATCCGCGGCACGGTTGTCCCCATGGCCACGACCAATACCCATCAGCGCTGATCCACGGTTCGCCATGATCGCTCGCACATCCGCAAAGTCCACATTAATGAGACCTGGTACGGTAATCAATTCGGAGATACCTTGCACGCCCTGGCGCAACACATCGTCCACCATCTCAAATGCTTCGACAAGAGAAGTTTTGCGATCGATAATTTGCAAAATACGATCGTTTGGAATGGTAATGATGGTATCGACCTGTCCTGCTAGTTTTTCATAACCGGCGTCGGCATTCCCTTTACGTTGTGGACCTTCAAAAGCGAACGGTCGCGTCACGACCGCAACCGTAAGCGCGCCCATCTCTTTTGCGATGCTCGCGATATAAGGGCTTGCACCTGTACCGGTTCCACCACCTAACCCGCAGGTCACAAACACCATGTCCGCGCCTTTTAATAATTCACGAATTTCATTTTGGCTTTCTTCGGCCGCGCGCATCCCCATTTCTGGATCCATCCCCGCACCCAAACCACGCGTGACTGTTTTACCAATATGCAGTTTGTGGGGCGCTTGTGAATAATGCAGTGCTTGGACATCCGTATTCATGGCGATAAATTCAACACCACGAATTTTAGCCGCAATCATGCGGTTCAGCGACGAGCCACCAGCACCTCCAACACCCACGACTTTTATTTTGGCAAATGTTTCCACCTCTGGTTTGATTTCGGCCATATAAAGAATACAATTAGTGTTCTTTTCTCCAATGAATGACGCTAAAGGTGACTCATTGCGAGACTTATCAACAACAATACTCACCTTGGAACCAAGGGTCAAGAAAAGATCAAGGGTCTGTCAAGATGATGTCTTGTCGACCAAAACCTAAGGAATAAACGACTTAAAAATCTTTTTGAGAGGCGCCCCAATTTTTTGCATAAAGTCTCCACCTTTCCTCCTGCCAGACACCGCTCTATTCATCGTGCCTCCGCTCGCACGCTCATTTTCATACCCCCAATGCACTAATCCAAGAACGGTTGAAAATGCTGGGTCTTGGGCAATTTCTAAAAGCGGAGTCGGAATTTGGCTTGCGGTCGAGACGCTGACAGGCAAACGCAAAACGCGTTTCCCTACATCAGACAGACCTCGCAACCGTACGCCGCCGCCCGTTAGAATCACGCCCGCCGGTAACATGCCAGACCGCTCAATCTTTTTCAGTTCTCCTTCAACCATTTCAAAAATTTCTTCGACGCGTGCTCTCACAATATCGGAAACAAAACGAGGGGAAATCAACTCGCTTGTATCAGCACCCAACTCCTGTAAATCGACCTCCTGATATTGATCCATGTGCTCCGGTAACGCGGAAGATAGTGATTGTTTAAATCGTTCTGCCACATCCAAGGATGTGCGTAACACGATCGCGATATCTGCGGTAATGTGGTCTGAACCAACCGGTAGAATTGCCGCGTGCAACAAATCCCCGTCCTCATAAACCGTCATGGCTGTTGTGGTAGCGCCGATGTTGACAACCGCAACACCCAAATCACGTTGACGAGGCGTTGTCACCGCTTCCGCGGTCGCAAGCGGCGCAAAGACTAATTCCGTGATGTCGAGTCCTGTTCGAAACACCGCCTTCGTGAGGTTCCGAACGGGGCTCGCCAAACCCTGCACAATATGCGCATCCGCCTCCAAACGAATCCCCTGCATCCCAACGGGATCTTTAATCCCCGTCTGTCCATCCACCGTAAAACCCCTCGGAAGAACGTGGAGAATCTCATAATTGACTGGATTAACGACCGAACGTGCTGATTCTAAAACACGATGCACGTCTTCTTCACGGATCTCGCCATCCACTCGGGAGACACCAATCACCCCCCTCGCAAGCTGCACATTGGTAAATGCCCCCGTGACACCAACATACGCTTCAGATACGGGTAAACCAATCTGTCGCTCTGCCTGTTCAAGACACATCGAAAGCGTGCTCACCGCATCCTCTAAAGAATTGACAACGCCTTTTGAAATCCCCTGCGAAGGGATCTCAACCGCGCCTATGATATTCAAATTTTCTCTTTTATCCGCCCCCAATAAAACCTGTCCGACGGCGAGACGGATGTAAGCACTGCCGAGATCAATTCCTGCGATGAGCCGTTCTTTCATAGATGGCGGTACAGGTAAAAAAGGTGGGGGAGTAAAATCACGACCCCGATCACAAGGGCAAACCCAGAGGCCAACAAAACAGCACCAGCCATTAAATCTTTGGCATCGCCAGCGTAGGGATCGAGTCGTGGCTTGATCAGATCAACCAAGCGCTCAAGCGCGCTATTTAATAATTCTAGCACCAAAACAAACATCGCGACACTCAAGAGGATGAAACGCTCTCCGGTGGTCAAAGGAAGTAGCACCGTAACCACGATCAGACCTAAAAAAATAGCTGTTTGGATCCGAAAACTCCGTTCTGTTTTGAAACAGAGACGCAAGCCACGCCACGCATGCCGAATACTCTTGACCGTTGCGCGTAAAAACATCATATGTTTTTCTGCATCATGACCCAAACGCAACGCTCCTGCAACACAAACATCCGCGCTTCATCTTTTTGGGTCGCGTGGTCGTAACCAACAAGATGGAGCACCCCATGAACCATGAGTCGAATCAGCTCCTCGCGCCAAGAAAGCCCTCGACGAGCTGCTTCTTTTTTCGCATAGGAAGGGCAAACAACGATATCCCCAAGCTCCTTCACTGTCTCCCCTCTCGCCACTTGTAGCTTCGTCGAAGATTCAAAAGAAAGCACATCTGTCGGACGTCGTTTGCCTCGATAACGTTGGTTCAGAGCTTCCATCTCACGCAAAGACACAAAACGCAAACCAACCACCTGCTTTTTTTTGAGACGCAGATGTTTGGACAAAACCTTGGCGAGAAGATCAACGTCACCAGAAGACAGAGCCGCCGGCAGCGACTGGCTTGGAACAAAGGTCATCATGGCTGTGTGGAGGTCGATTCTTCCTCTGTGAGAGGCACTAAGGCGCCCGGTCCTGGCAACGGTTCAGCCGTTGTGCTGATCACGGGCGCGCCAACCAACGTGAGCGCGTTCAACATCATTTCGAACGTGGCACGATAATTGACAAATGGCTTGCCGGCGAGATCATACTCAAAACGAAACACTTTCGTTCCCCAGGCAAAGTAGGCATCAAGTCGTTCAACGCCGAGCAAGCCTTCAAGCCCTCCCTTTGTATGAAGCGTACGTACCGCGGACGATAAGACGCCGGGATGACTCGCGAGATACCAGTCCATCAAAGGAAGGCTTTCTGGATTATCTTGCAAAGAAACAAGAAAGCGTTCCCCGGTCAAGGTGGTCACCGTCGCGCGTGAACCGTCCGATGCGTCCAACAACGTTGTCCATTGCGTAGGGGCGTACATCGACCAGCCGACGGTTGACGAAAAGCGACTCACGAGACCGGCATCGATTAAACGAACTGGCGCTTTTGCGGCTGGATTGTAAAGATGAAAAACCTCATTCCCATCAAGAAAACCATCATTGTCCGTATCCGGATTGTGAATATCTGTCCCAAAAAATGGCTCTTCAACATCCGAAAGACCATCAGAATCAACATCAAGCCCGCCTGGCGGCAATACGGCAACGGTCGGCGTAACCGTGGAAGGTGTGGCAACCGGTGTGATCACCGAAGCGCTGTTGGAAGCCTCAGATTCACCACTCGCGTTCACCGCAACAACACGATACACATAGGTCGCGTTAGGTTGAACAGACACATCTAAAAATACGGTGCTGTTTGCTGGAAGATTGGTGAGAGGTAAAAAAGTACCCTCGGCTTCTTTACGTTCTAACCGAAAACCTGTTTCCGCTCCAGAAGTATCGACCCAACTCAAAGAGACGCTGGCACCAGAAGACGTGACGGCAGCAACATTGACGGGTGCTGAAGGTGGGAGCGGTGGTTTTTGCACCACCGGTGGTGTTTTTGTAGATTTAAACAACAATCCACGATTCAGATAAGTGAACACGCCGCCAACCGTGAGTACCAGTAAGACCAGCACCAAAATCATCGGCCACGGAGAGTGTTTTGGCGCAGCAATCACGCTGACGGGCAGTTTTGGCGCGACCGGAGGAGGGGTTGGTTTTGGGGCAATCGTGGGAATGGGCTCACCTAAAGGCGGGGCTTTAATTTTTAAGGCGACACCATGAAACTTATCTGGGATGACCACAATTTCCGTTTCTCGTTTCGTACCCAAAGACGGAGCAGGGATCCCCGTCTTCGCGGAAGCGCTCGGCGGCGCGGTAGGCGTCAGTGTCATGGCGGTACTACGACTGTTTACAAGGAACAATCCGTTTTACTGCACGAGCCTGGCCCGCGTGGATTGTAGCTGTTTTGAATTTCCTGACCGTCTGAAAAACTGTCCCCGTCTGTATCTGGATTCAAGGGGTTGGTACCAAATTTGAGAACCTCATCACCGTCATTCAATCCATCTCCATCGGTATCCGCTTTATTTGGATCTGTGCCCAGTTCAACCTCACGACGATCGGAAAGTCCATCTTGATCTGTATCTTCTTCCGGTATTGGTTCCACAACGGTTGTCGTTTCTGTCGTGATCGAATCAGGCAACGGGATATTCGTCCCCTCTGGCGGAGTCGTGATGGGCGTCACGACCGTCTCCGCGGCTGTGTCTGATGGCGTCGCGGCGGAGGATGTTGGCTCGGGTTCCATAACGGCGGCTGGTGTTGGTTGAACCACGGGCTCAACGACGGTTGCGGGAACGACGGGAGCTTTGCTACGAATCGCGAAGTACCAAAAAGCAAACCCTGCCAAACTTAGAACCGCAACGACGCCGATCGCGATCAAGACATACTTTCCAGCCCCGCCGCGAGAGGCAGGGGTCTCCATGGAAGGTGCGCCAAGGTTTGCTGCTTTTTTTGGTTGTTCAAGAGCAGAAAAAATGTCTTCTGGCTCCCCTTTTGTGGTCACGGCTGGTCTGGCTGGCATCGTTTGGATCGATGGGGCTGGCCTTGCTGGCATCGCGGAGATGGGGGGTACGACGGGTGGCACAGGTGGCTGGGCGACAGGACGAGGTGCCATTGTTGGAGGTCGTTGAGGCGCTGAAGGAGCTGGTTGTGGCGATGGAGCACTTGGTCTAGAAGCAGGGACCTGCACAACAGGGACGGCGGGCGGTGCCGGAGGACGCGGGGGAGGTGGAGGTGCTACTGGTCGCGGTGGCGTAGACGAAGCCATGGGAACTGGAGCGGGTGCGGGTGCCGCAGGCACTGCGTCATCTTGCGCCGGATCGAAAGGAAGATTATTTGGGGTCGTGGCCATAAATATAAAAAATAAACATCAACGCAGGCAGTTTGCTTTTGCGCACTTACCCGCTCCTAAAGGATTATACCCCATTTGTATCTCGAGAGCATCTGTATGCCCATCTCCATCCGTATCGGCCTTGAGCGGATCTGTCCCATACATGTTCGTCTCGTCATCATCCATCAACCCATCCTGATCGCGATCCTGATTTTGAGCAGCGGGTGTTGCGGGATTTTGCGGCGATGTGGTTGGTCTACCAAAAGCGCTAGAAGGGTCTGCTTTCAATGGATCCGTCTTGTGGGCGTGAACTTCTGATCCATCGGTGGATCCATCCCCGTCTGTGTCTGGATTGGCGACATCCGTGGCATAAGTTTTTTCGTCCGTATCAACCAATCCATCTCCGTCACTATCCTTGGGAAAGGCTTTGATCAGATCAAGTTCGGCTTGAACCAGTGCTTGATCAGGCGCCTGCGCCTCCACCGCTGTGGATGACGTCACAACGCTCGTCGTCTGGATCTGTTGCGTTGTTGATTCTAAACCACGCGACGCTCGATACCGAAGCCAGACCACAAGCCCTATCAAAAACAAGACAGTGGTTATGATACCTACAAGAAGGAACATTTTATTTCGATTCATACATTAGCCGCCGCCTACGTCTTTTAATGGAGCTGGTAACTTTTCCCCAGACACGGCGTCTCCTGTGCAATAGAGACCCGATTGCCCAGCTCCACCTGAAAGGGTAATCGCACCCGTCGCTGCGTCTTGGGTAAACACACGCCAATATTTTCCAGATGAGGCTTGTCCTTGTTTACAAAGTGGCGGTGTATTCTTTGGTTTCACCACATACAACTTATCTTGCGTTATGACACGAACCACCAAGGAAACAGAATCGAAAAATTTATACGAAGGCAGACCGTTATTTGGATTCCAATCCACCAAGTAGAACTCAAAATTTCCAGACACAGCCCAATTTCCACGTTTGTATTTCATGGTTTCTGGAGCAACGGTAAAAGCCCCACAACTCTCACTCCCATCGGGATGAAAACAAGCAAGAAAGCCATGCGGGACTTTGCTCAAGTCTTTGTCTCCTGGACTCCCATAGAATACGGTTCTCAAGCAGTCTTTTTCATTCACGCATTTTGTGTATGGTGGATTCCCTTGCATCCGATAGGACATCGCTGGCGGCACCACAAGGTGCGCGTCAATAAATCTATCAACAGGCAACTCATCGTTCCACGTAGCGACAACCAATGTTTCATCTAAACCAACCCGTGGTGCTAAGTAGATCTTGCCATTAGCATTTTGAAGACCAACATCCAAGAAGTTAGAAACATTAAAGGTGTTTGACTCATAAGGCCAATACCCCCCATTCACACTTTCATCGGCACCAGCAAGCCCTTGAGGCCACGGCTGACCGCCGCATCCAGGATTCGGTCGGTTGTTCGTTCCCGTGCAGAGGTTGTCTTTGTAATAATCAACGATGATCTTATACGTCGAACACTCTGGTCGTGTGTTGATCTTGCTAAAAGTGAATGTTCCGTTCTCTGTTGTAAACACTTGATCGACTTTGATTCCGCGCAGATATAACGTGACGCGGGCACCTGGGATAGGCTGATTGGAATAGATCGCGTCAAACACGCGCCCAGAAACTGATCCTGTACCAGGATCCTCCTGACAACGCTTACACCCCTGATATCCGCACTGCTGTGAACAAGATATGGTGCTTTTCTGTTGATTCGGCGCAACTTTAGGAGGTGTTTTACACGTAGCCAGAAGCCAACCTTCCACATCGTTCTCCCCATTAGATTTGGCTACGTAGACCTCACTGTTGAGCTGGACACAGTACTGATTCAAAACACCGAGACCACACAACCCCGACACATCTCCTCCGCACTGTTCCATTCTTTGAATCAATGCTGGATCAGATAGGGGATCAGGCACAACCACTTCTTGTGATGCATTTTTAACACAAGATAAAGAATATTGCGTACAAAGATAGTGATCGTTCTTTCCATAATCAAACCCTAACTGCCTACAGGTAACCGGCTTGCAGACTCCCTGCACATTTCCAATCAAACAGTCTCCATGATTGAAACAGCTCTTGTCCGGTTTATTAGAACAGAAAGAGAGACCGTCTTCGACATCGCACTGCTCTGGACTTGGTGTCTGTCTCTTACGATCCCCGCAATACCCGCCAGAAGATGCCGTCATCTTACAGGTCGCTGAACAACCGACGCAGGTGGACCCATAGTCTGCCCCCAAACAAATACCATCGTTTTTCCCAGGGCCATTATCACACTCCTCAACACCGACATTCAAAATCCCATCGCTGCAAATATTTTTCTTGCACTGATTCGTACAAACATCATTATCGTCCCGATTCCCGTCGTCGCACGCCTCGTTTGGATCCACATGACCATCGCCACAATGACTCGCCGTCTGACACGCCGACCATTGCGTCGGCCAGCGACACTGGTTCTGCACCCCTGCCGCGTTACAAGAACGTGTGTGATAGGTGGGATACGCGATACAGCTCACCTGTTTTGCGACAACTTGTTCGGCACAAACAGGGTCCTGCTTACCATTTACTACACAACAATCCTGCAGCTCCGCACCGACACTACAAATCTTGGTTTTGTCGTTTGAGCATCGACGAGTTTGCTGACATAACTCATAAGGAAGGTTCTGGTTGTTTGAACCCTTGCCACATGCTCCGTTTGGAATATTATCTCCACCAATATCCCCGCCTAAACAATCCGCATTCGTGTCGCACGGTTGTTGATTACGGAAACCGCCATTACAAATAGCTTTTTCCGTGCGCTGCAAGGAACCCGGCTCACAGGCTTCAAACGGTGGTTGCGTCACTCCATCCCCGCAATAAGGTGCCGGCCCACGACAGTCCAGAGCACAAGACGTGTTGATCTTGCAGTTCAAGCCACAATAATTGCCATTGTCACTGCGCCCCTGCACCCCCGGAAAGCCATTATCACATTTTTCACCTAAACTTAATTGTCCATCACCGCACACCGCGCCAATCCCCTGACAATCCACGCGACAATGACCATACGTGCCATTCACGGCACCTTCATCACACACTTCTGGATTTGCGACCGCCTGACACACCATCGTTGGTGGAATTTTAAGAGCCGCGTCTCTGGGATCCACACAGTCTACGTCGACGGTACAGCTACGCCCGTATCGCAACCCTGGATCACCCGCTTGCACCACGCAACGTTTTGTATCAACCCGTCCATTGCCACAAAGCGAATTCGCGACGCAGGTCGTGGAAGGACCATCAATAAACTTTTTACAATCACTACAGCTTTGTACTTTTGTACCGTCGCTTCCGTTCTGCAATTTACAAGGCTGTAACGCCGATTCGCCAATTTCACAAAGCTCTCCAGGTCCGCGCGCACCATTGCCACACACATTGTTTGCGTCATATTTATTCAACCCATCACAGACGCCTCCATACACCCAGCGTCCACCAATGGCGTTACAGGTTCCACCAGCGCAATCCAAGTTATCTTGACACAGCTGATTGTTATGCGAGCAACGCGCGACTTCCGTCATCAACCTGGGTTGGTATCGCGTATCTGCCGGGCCTTCCAGTTCTACGGACAATTCGTAGCGCGACCCCGCATCCACCGCGCGATATTGGTACACATGTGACGGTGTTTGCGCGTCCAACCGTGGGCACTGGTACACGCGATCCGTCGCGCTCCAGCAGGAAACTGGATCATACGCTCCTTGACCGCCCTGCACTGGATTACCAACACAGGTATCGCCCACGGGGCAATCGGCGTCAGCCGTGCAGGCTGTTTTTGCTTTGGTACACGTTCCACAGGTCAAAAAACGATTCACCGGATCTTGTGGTAATGAGTTGCCACCTAACGCTGACCCAAGGGCTGCCTGCCAGCTTGGCCAACGACTCGTCGTCAAGGTTGGCAAATAGGATCCAGAACCAAGCACCGGATATTTTCCGTCCTGTTTATTCTTGTTGAGCAGGGTGTTGAATGTTTGCAAATCCGCAATGCGTTTGGTGTCACGCTGAAGCTTAGCTTTGAAACTCGCGCAATGGAGCCCCGGCCCTACGCCCGCGCATTCCCAATCTGCCGTACAGGTGACGACATCATTGCTCTTCAACACCTGCGCCCCCTTCGCGTCCACGCAGATATTCTGCGAATCTTGCGTAAAATTGACGTTAAACGTCCAGTTCTCGACTAACTGTTTATAGATAGCCTGCGTTTCTGGCTTCGCCCCTTCATTGCGGGAGATCAGATAAATCGTAGACGACACCGGGCCATTTGTATCGTCCGACACGTTCGCGGATGCGACATAGATGGTTGTTCCATCTTGAATCGCTTCATAACCATCAACCGTTGTTGATTGTGGGGATCCGGTAAAACCACGCGACAGATACCAAGATGACGGCGACAGATGGAGCGGGTTCGACAAGACGCGGATACCAATACCATCACTCTTTAACGCCCCTTCGTTGAAGGTGAAAAGATACTGCCTCTGCAAACCACGTGCCGCGTCCGAACTGTTCGGAGCGACAGGCTGAATGTTGATCGACGGTAAGTCTCCATCAGAACCTGTTTCACCCGCATCCATACAATACAGAGTCGAGAAATTGTAGAAGGGACCGTCCTTGGCTAACTGAGGCGCGACGGCGAGGAAGGAATCGGAATTCGCCGAATCGGAAAATGGGGCTTTTGCTCCTGGATAATGCAAGGTGTCTGGCCAGGGTCGTTCACAGAGCAAAACCGTTGCGTTCTTGCTGGTCGAGAGGACCAACCCAACCGTTGAGACCGTATGCACCGTATCGGCAGAAATACGGATCCCCGCAAAGATCAACGAACTCCCATTTTTATTCTCCGCCTTCACCACCGCCTCACTCACCGAGTCATTGGCGAGTCCTGACTGAACGGTCAAAGATTTTTTGTTGGACGACACCCATTTTTGCCACGTCCATTCGTACACGCCTGGCATAGAACTTAACGGGACGACCTTCCCATCTTGTACCGCGTTTGCTGTCGCGCGAAACGCGTGGCTTTCCTGCTCCTTCGTAAACAAGAACGAAGATTTTGGATTCAGATCTTCCATGGTAATCACCTGCGCGGTGCACACCTCATTCCCGGTCTTGAATGACCAGCTCAAACGACCGTTATCGTTATCGACTTGCACGGTGGCCTCGGCAACGACCCCACGCGCGCTCTGAATTCCTTCTTTTAGCGCATCCGCTAAGTTTCTATCTCCAAGAAAAATAGCGCGATAATTTGTTTGCGCGGCTAATGGATTTGTTAAATTGAAAAACATGCGCGTGGTGGTGACTTGGTTCACCAACACCTCTCCCGTGGTGATTTTGCCGCGCACGGAACCAACGCACCAGGTCGCCGCTTCTGCCGGCTGGCCTCCAAAGAATGTCAGGACCGACGACCAAGCAGTAGCAACCCACCCACGCCACCCACGCACCACGATTTTATCGGGAACAAATGGCTGCGTTCCCGCGGGACAAACCCCTTTCGCGTCTGCCTCCGCCGCCAAAATAAATCCTTGCTTTAATGTTGCTGGATTCATGGCCACATTAAACGTGGCGGTGACAAGCACATTGCGACAAACGTTTATTGCGTTCGCTGCCGGATAAATAGCGGTTAACACGGGACGTAACGCGCAACAGCCGCCGTTCGTTAACCCCGCGGTCGGATCAATTTGTGTACACGCGGCTTCAGTCTTAAATCCACACTGTAGCCCATGCACGGCCGTGCCTTTTTTCTCGTTCTGCGCGCCCGGGTCATAGGTTGCCTCAATTTGAGCGGTCATTTTTCCACCCGCGTCTGGATCACGCGTGGCTGTAATTTCGCCCAATTGGACAGGGCTGACATAAGAGGCGTTATTCGCAACGACCGCGTCGCACTGCTCACCAGCGCCCACGTCACCATCACCACAAATGGAAGGGGTGGTATAGCTCATCGAAGACCCCTCCTTCAAACAACGTGGGGAACAACCGGACCCTGCTTTATTGCGCCCCATCCCCTCATCGCACTCTTCTCCGGGATCGATGGTGCTGTTGCCACAGCAAGACAATCGATCCCCTTTTTCACAAACAGCAGATGCACCGACGCTCAAACAACTATTCGCTTTACAATAATCCGTCCAAATTTTTGGGGCAGGGATCGGGATACAAACCGTCGCGCGCGGATTTTGTGGATCTGGCAATAGCACCCCTCCCGGGCAGGACTCGCACGATTCTCCCGCTTCAAGCCGATTATTTCCGCACTGCGCGGAGACCATGCTTGAACCTTCGTGCAAACACTGCGTAGAACAGCCGTCTCCATCCGTGGTATTGCTATCATCACACGTCTCTCCCGCCGCCACGTCATCATTTCCACAAGTCGTACTCTGTACCGAGATGGCACCCAACGCCTGACAAGCATCGGAACAGCCGTTGCGTGTCGTGACAGAACAGACCCCCCCATTACAATCTACGTCCGCCGAACAGGCACGTCCGATGATAGGACCCGTGGTACAGGCTTTGCCAGGATCGCATTGTTCCCCTCGATCAACCGTGCCGTTTCCACAGCTTCCACCTACGACCGCATTCCACAAACAACGATTACTACAACTTGCATTTTCTCCATTACCCGCCCCGTCATCGCATTCCTCTCCTGCCATTGCCCCCGGTGATAGCACCAAACAACGATCACCAAACGGTGACGTACAGCCTTGCTCATTGGGTTTGCAAGCTGCACCATTTCTACGACAATAGCGCGCGTTTGTGGTCTCAATGACGCTATTGCCACATGATGCCACTCTTCCGGCAACGCCACTCGCGCCCACGTTCAAACAACGATCTGTGCAATAAGCTGGTCTTCGCAACCATGTTTGGATCAAACCATCCCCCTGCCCATTGATGAGCTTCGATACCGACACATCCGACGACAACCAATCATAATCCACATCATTCATGAGCGGCTGACCGGTCGCGTTACAACGATCTGGGACGCTCAACGGTTGCGCCACAAACGACTGTCGTGCCCCAACGAGCTGTTCAATTTTCTCTGAAGGGATCACTTCCACGCGTTCTGGAACGCAACGCGATCCCGGATCCTGTTTCACGCGAAAGGTCCACGCAAACCCTGCTGGATCATTTAAGTTAACGAGGGACAGACCCGACACCGAAGTAATCGTTCTGGAGAGCGTCGCTTTGTAAAAGCGTCCCGGAGCTAACGCCGAAATAATCTGTGGCTTCCCATTGGGTCCATTCACGATCTGCGTTGGTTCCACTCTCAAATAAACGTTTTGCTGAAAAAGACCGGCGGTTCCCGTACTCGCCGCAAGCGTGAGTTGCGAAGGGTCAAGATTAATGGTTTGATCGAAGGCGACACAGTTTTCATTCACACAACGACGAAGAATCACCTGTAGCGGAGTCGGTTTCACGACCGGCACGTTAAAACGTGCCCACAACACGGCATTGGAACAAGCGGCGTCACAATTCGGTCCAAAGGCCTCCACCGTCGGCGGTGGTGGCGCGATAATGAGCTGACCACTCGCACGCACAGATTTTTTTGGTGATACGTAAGAAGCATTCACGAGAACGGGGTTCTGCTCGGGCGCCTGCGACAACGTGGTTGCGATTGCCACATTTTTTCCCGGCGGTTTTGGATTGACCTGTGGCACCGAAGCACGACCATCCGCAATACCGTTGCGGTCTTTTGTGTCCCACCGCCAATCTAAACTCGAGACGTTCAGCTGCAAACAGATATCGTCGGCGGACAAACCGTTCGCGCGATACGTGACCTGTTGATTCAACTCCGTCGCGCGAAAGGGATCCGGATTCACGCTGACATACCCCAGTTCACAAGGGTTCGGATCGTTGCGTGTTGAAAATCCAAAACAGTATCCATTACCCGCTCCACAAGACTCTTTCTCGAGCATCGGGATACCCGCTAACGACTTCACATCCGCGCGTACAATCACCTCATAGGTGGACGCCGCCTCCCAGACATCTCCCTGTGGTTGAAACACCACATAGTCGGACTGATCGTCAACGTCATACCGCGTCCAGGTACCAGCAACATCGTTCGGCTCTTTTTGATCACAGGGCACTTCTCCAGGACCGATACATTTTTTGATAATAAAATTCTGCGCCTTGACCGTCGCGGGATCTAATTTTGTCGTAAAACGAATGGCAATCTCGGCATTGACGCAAACGGGGCCCTTCCGTGTCGTATGATTCCACGGACTTGGTGAAGGGGCTTTTCCGTTTGGTGGGCTGGGACACTCTTCTATGACCTCTGGGTTCGTTGGAATTTTTCCTGTAGAAACAAACCATCCAAATTGGGCTTTATTCGGTGGCACACTACACTTTCCCCCCACGGAACATTGACCATTTTTACAGCAAATTTCCCCTTGCGAACACAAGCTCGCGTTCGTATTACAATTCTGCACCTCAAAATTGATACCGTTCGAAGAAAGCACGCCCACCTGCACGCGCGTCAACCCCGAAACGGCTGCTTGCGGAACGGTCGTGGAAACAGAGCCAGATCTCCAGTTACTTTGATCCACCTTCACATTCACCCGGCGCTCCCCATCCCCTTGAAAGGTGACGAGATCCGCACGATCTCCAAAACGCTCGCCCACCAGCTCCACCGCCGTTCCGGCTGGCCCTACCGTGGGAAGGAGCGCGCAGAGACCCGGTTTGGGCGCCGACGTGTTCACGGGAAACAACAGCGAATTACTTGGCTTGTTATCGCCTTGGCGTACGATGAAAACTTGATACGTCTTGCCCGCCACCACCGGCGTATTTCCTAAACTCCCGATCGTCGCCGGTACTTTCACAATGATATTTTGATCATGCCAAAAATTCACGGGACAGGCCGCTGGAAAACGCACATCTGCCACCCCCTGTTCACCTGTCACAGCATCTTTGAAGTAGACGATCCCTGGACGCTCTCCGAGAAAACGACCAATCAGGGTGATGTATTCCCCAACGGGCCCCTGACCCGGGTCGATCACGTGCAGCATGGGGTCTTGTTGTTCAGGCGGCGCATCGATACGAAAAGGTACCGTATTAGAATCAATCTCTTTTACACGCGCACGTACCGCGTAATTTCCTGGAGAATAGACCGGCACGTTTAACGCCACCGCGCCGTCTGCCCAAGATTGAAACGAAGAGACGATGCGATCGCTGAATAAAACTTGATCCGAGGCAGAACCAAGCCCCCCGCCCACCAATTTCATGACATCATTGACCTGCCCATGATCGGGAACGGCAGCGCACAAGCCAGGACGCAGCGTGTTATTCACCACGTAATCTGGCAACACGGGGTGTCTCGTGGGGTCATTGGTCGCATCAGACAATCCAGACTTGCTGTTTTTTAGTGTAATGGGTCCGGTTTGTGTACCTGGTGGAACGGCAACCGTGACATAGTTAGGCGTCCATGTGGTCACCCCTGCGGCGGAACAGGCCGCCGGCGCAACAGCGACTTTATTATTTGCAAACAAAACCGTGCCGGGATCCGTACCAAAATTCGCACCCGTGATTGTCACGAACGTGCCGATCGCGCCATCCCCAGGACTAAAGCTCACAATGACAGGCTGTTCGACACAGACCCCATCTTTACAAACACCGCTTGCACATTGCGCTGATTGCGAACACGCAGCTCCGGAACAGGAACCACAGGAAGGTCCGCCGCAATCCAGTCCTGTTTCATCTTCATCCTTCACCCCATTAAAACACCATTCTGGCCTGATGATGACGGAAACGGGCTGGCTGGTTGACTCATGGTCATCAACATCAAACGCTTTGGCAGAAAGAACGTGCGTTCCAAGCGCGACCCCGTTCGTATCCCAAGGGAAGGTTGCGGAGAACTGCTGGCTGCTCGTAGGACTCAATGGACCTGCGGTTCCTAATAATTTTTGATCCACCAACGTACGGATGAGGGAGACCGAGGAATCATCCGTCGCTTGCGTGCTCACCTGCACCACGCTATTGACCGACACACTTTGTCCATTATAGGGACCAGTAATCTGCACCGTCGGCGCCTGCGTATCAATCACGTTCCCTGTCTTGAATGGCCAATCACAGGCTGGGGCAAAGCCCCCACAAGCAATCGTCTCGGACAAAGCACCGGAACGCGTTTTTGACTGCAACGAACCCCCCACGTGCGCGATAAACGACGTATCGCCGTCAAAACAACGCAAGGTACCGTTCGGTTCTGGACAGGAGGCGTCTGGCGTAAAAATAACCAACGTTCCATCCACAACAAGCGGACCATCAATGCGCGCCTGAGTGTCCGCGCGCGTAACATACACGCTCGAGGATGCCGAGGAAGGTTCTACTTCTTGGCTAAACAAGAAACGAATTCTGGCGTTGCGAATCACGTTATCGCCCACGGGCGTTACCGACACAAGCTGAAAACCACTCACCCCTCCCCCACCAATCAACGAATTACAACCGGCTCCCTGACAGGAAGAAGATTGCTGGCCTCCTCCACCACCGACCACACCTCCCAACCGACTTAAAATGAATGTCGCGATCCCCCACGACGATAAAATAATGATCGCGCCGATAATCGCATTCCGAATCATCTTTTGCGCACGATCTACTTTATCCGTATCTCCTCCAGACGTCATCCATAAAAAACCCGCGTAGAGGATCAATCCCAACATGATGATCCCTAAAAAACCTAAGGTGATATTGATGATGCGCGCCGCAATCACCCGTGGATCCGTCGCCGTAAGCGTTGTCGCCGAACCAACCGCTTGCAAACCAGCATCCACTTGCGCAAACACAACCGGCACAGCAGGCAGCAGCCAAGCGGTCAGCGCGAGGAGAATGAAGAGAGTACGACGAAGGTAAGACATGGGTCAAAAAACTATTTAGGGGGTTGGCATGGCAAACTTGAAATTTTTCCATTGCAACAATTTGGCGTAGGAGGATTCAGTGTCGCGTTGCATGCCTCCGATGCCGCCGGATTGAAACAGTTCTGATACACATTTTGCACGTCCGACATGAGCAGGGGCATATACACAGGGGCTGTTCCCTGATCTGGTGCGGGTAAATAAAGTCGGTGTTGGATGCTCACACGCCCCGCAACCACGGGGTCCTCTGGCGTCTTTGGCACAATCCCGTCTTTATTCAAAAAATATTGACGCGTGGACCACCAAAACGTGTCGGCAAAATTCTTTGGCTCATTGTGCTTCAGCAAGACGTTTGATGTGTTGATCGTCGAGGCTTGCAACACGCTATCAAAATTCGCCTCTGGGGTCTGCGCGGGCGAAACATCGCTCGAACCAGCTGGATCTGACTTCGCGCTACTAAAATTTCCTGCGGTGGGAAGCGTCGTCTTGATACGCGGCGAAACGAGATTAGGCTTATCGGTCGTCGCAAACGTCCACTGATAATTATCCGTCTGACCTGCTACGGGATTGGGTCCCTGGGCAATACCATCTCCATTCCCATCTAATGAGTTGGCGGCTAAATCAGCCACCCCATCGAATAGACCTGAATCGGTGGGAGCGGCTTGTGGGGGCGTGTTTGATAACGTTGCCGCTTTGACTAAAACCGTGATCGCGGCATTAGACGGCAAACAATAGATCTTACGTCCACAAGAATTCGTACCGCATTGCAGATCTGTGACAAATTCAACCGTGGTATAGGCGTTCGACGGTTGAAAGGTCCCATTTGGTCGCACGAGATCCGTCGCACCTTCCGGTACCGCACTCACTTCTAAATTTGTGAACCCCGCGCCGTCCTTAATCGTACCCGCCGCTGTCGTAGGATCAACCGCCTCGTTAAAGTTGACCTGTACGATAATGTTTGGAGCATAGAGTCCTCCCGCCGCAGGAATGATGGAAACAATTTTTGGCGGAGTGAGATCCAAAATCGTCGACACTTCAAAATTCCATTCATAGCCACTCTTGAAGGCCTGACCGAAGGCTGGTGTTCCGTCTTCTAGCAGCACGCCTGATACGCCAGGCATCAGTTTGACCTGGTACATCGTATTTTCTACGGATGATCCGATACAATTTTCCGTCGCATCTGGGCGACAACCAAATTGATAAAAAACAAATGTTTTGTGATCGGGTGTCACGCGCACGCGCACTTGGTCTGCGCCAACGACAACTTCCGGACTTTCTTTGCGAGAAATGCGAACAACGGCGCTATTAATTCCATAAGTCGCTGGCAACATCTCTGGCGTATAGTTCTCGATCATCGACGCCATTTTGATCGGCTCCTTAAAGGTAATCGCGATCGCCGTGTTTCTTGGGACCCCTGTCGCATCCCGCTGCGGCATATGAAACTCGATAATGCCACCGCCCAGAGCCCCGGCCGCTCCCGGAAAACCCATGGCGCCTGGCCCGCTTGAAAAAATACCACCGCCTCCGTTGCTGATATCACTTAATTTTGACAGGATAAAATTAGTTATCGCAAACGCGGAAACGACAATGAGCAAGCCGATAATGGCATTTTTAATCATCGTTTGCGCCTTCTTCACGTTATCTTCTGATCCACCGGATGTCATCCATAAAAAACCAGCGTACAGAAGCAAACCAAGCAAAACGACCCCGACCGTGCCTAACGCAATGTTGATGACGCGGCCAATGATCACAAACAGGTCTTGCGAAGCTGGAACACCTGCTGCTTTTGTTGTCTGATTCAGCCCCTGTGTGAGATCTGGTGCTTGGGCGTGTACCGACACGATCGATCCAAACCACAAACTCGCAAAAACAAACACAGCCATCATCAAACGACCGCTCGTGAATACAAAGCGCCGTGGAGTGGCTGTGCCTGTGGAGATCTTCTCAAGCATGGAAAGAAATCTCGCGTTATGACAATAATTTTTGAACAATGATACGAACCGCTGTCCCATCCGCTTGGCCATTGACGGCTTTCATCGCCGCTCCCATAGCCTTCCCTACCTCCGTCGCCCCTGATGCTTGAACCGCTTCGCGAACGATGCGTTCCAACTCTTCTGGTGGCAGAGCCGGCGGCAGATAGCGTCCGATGAGATCAATTTCCTTCTGCTGACGTTCTACCAAGTCCTGACGACCGGCGCTGTTAAAATCCGTCAACGCGTCCTGATACTGCTTGATCATGGTCTTTAACACGGCGGTCGTTTCGTCATCCGACAAAGCGTGTTGAATTTCAATCGCTTTATTTTTTAACGCCGTACGCATGAGCCGCAGATTTGAAAGCGCAATTTCGTCTTTCGACTTCATCGCGTCTTTCAAATCTCGGTCTATCTGTTCGAGGATAGTCATATCTGTAAAAAGACTTAGCGGTGCCCAGGGCGTTTTTTCGGTTCTTCCTTGAGCTGTCCCGTCTTTGTCAGATAAGCGTATTGTACCCTTTTTTGTTCGCGACGCAAAGCGCTATCGCGGCGCTGGTTTTTATTCTTGCCTGTGTCGTGAAAACGGCGCTTTTTGGTTTCGATATTTTTTCCACTCTGCTGAAACCGACGCTGAAACCGACGCAACAACGCGTCAAATGTTTCGCTCTTTTTCTTCTTGACTTCAATCATGAAACCCACGCTCCTTTCTATTATAAAGATAAGATCCATCTTTTCGCGCTAAAACGGCTCAAAGATGTCCTGCGCATACTATCCAAAACACGAGAAAGCGTCAATCTTTATATCCTCCAGCTTAATGCACAACAAGCGACTGTACCGTAGCTTGAACCAAGGAAGGCAGCAAATCATCTTTTATCCACTCCTTTCTCCGCCAAAAGCCAGGATAAATTCTTCAATCTTCTTGATCAGAAGAAGTACGCGGCACTTTCCGTACCGCTGAACGAAATTGGAAAAGACATTGGCAGTTGGCAAAAATTTTTGCAAACAAAACAGCCCCCATCAAAATGATGGAGGCTGTAAAAACATGAAGAGGTTTGCTGACGAGGAGGACGCGAATCCTGCGGTTGAACCTGTTGTCGATCCAGTTGTTGTCGAGGATGCGCTGGCCATCGTTCTGCCACACGTTCGCGACGTTGCGGTTATCGTCATTCATCGCGAAGGAGCCACCTGTCCGTATCGGAAGCCATCTGAATCACCACCGTTCGAGGCTTCGACTGAGCTCAGCCGAAGTCATAATCTCACGGTTGAATTTTACTCGGGGCCGTTAGCCCACCAGCTCCCAATACCAAGTATCTTCAGTTTATGAACAGGCCGACGCACACTGCCGACCGGCTTACCGTCCGACATTCTGGCTGCGCCCGCCATAGCTTTAGCGACGGCGGGCAAACGAACCCATTCAGATTTCGACCGTCCGAAGCCTTGACCT
>CAYGGQ010000006.1:0-20777 GCA_964349535.1 uncultured Gammaproteobacteria bacterium
AGCAAGAACAGCGTGAGCTTCCAGCTGCTGACTGATCGCCGTAAGTTCTCGGCGAAGTCGAGTCTGAAGCACATGCAAATCATCTTTCATTTTTTGCATCTGCTTGAGTTCGCGATCGATGGGAGGAATGATTCGAGTACGCACATCACGGTCATGCACACTGTCGCCAAGTCCTGTACCCTGACGAGCCAGTCGCAACGACTGATTGGCCTCCTCGATCAGATCCTGCAATGAACCAAGCTCCTCCTCAACCTCACCAAGTGATTCCTCCCTCCGACCCTTCTCCTTGAGAAGGCGCGCTTGCATGGACGATCGATCGTCGGTCGGCAAGAGCCGTGTCATCGGTGGAAGCGCGCGAGGCTCGGGTGTCAGTGCGATGCTGTTTTCAGCAAGCAACGGTTCAAGACGTTCCACGAGAGCTCTCAAAGGGGAGAGGAGATGATCACTGTGGCTCGCTTGCAAAACGCGCACCGTTTCCTGCAGTCGACGGGCATCCGCGCTTCGTATGTCGTAACTTTTTGAGAGCCGTTCATGGTTCCCCTCAAGTTCCCGTAAGGTCGCCCGAAGTTGCTCAAGTTGACGTGTATCGTCTTCCTTGGAACGACGAAGGCGCTCATTATCCATCGCCAAATCTCTTGAGGATGGGCTGATGAGCAAGGGCACTATTTTTTCAAGCGCATCTGCGACCAAGCATGCTTTATCCTCGAGGATCTGCGCGCTCGGGCCCTTGATCGCTTCGAGAAGGCTCACGATGGCTTCAAAAAGATTCAGGATGACCCCGTCCTCGAGCACGCCATCGGCATAGGCTCGCACGAGTCGGATAGCCACTTGAAGTTGAGAAAACAACTGCTGCGGATTGATGATGGGGTCTACGTTTTGTTTCTCACCGGAATCCTGCGGTTCATCCCGATCTGTTCCCATGGGTTCTCCCTTGAGGAAGTGCGTGAGTGAAGGAGCGAATGACCTAGTTAACCAAAATTAAGGGAAAACGTCAAGATCTTGACAGATTCCGTGAATTTGCTACGTTTATCAATCCACACACCAGGTGCGGATTCAGTTCCTTCACAAATGCTCTGCAAAGCAGAAAAGGAGTGATCAAATGAGCGTCAAGGAGAGGGTGCTTGAGGAGGTATTGAAGTTTGCCTTTCAGACCTGCCATGTTCGAACAGCGCAATTTGCCACGCTAGGTGGCGAGGGCGTTGAAGCCAAGCTTTGGAAGCGTCACGGTATTGGCAGGGGAGGATGGCTGATCGAGCGAAGTCACCAGAGGGTCTCGGAACTCATTCGAGCCGGTCTGGAGGGCCTCAACATCGCCCAGTGCCAAGTTCAGCGTTTCCCAGATCAGATGAGAAGTCACCTAGGTGAGCAAGCTTGTCTGGATTTTTTCCACTACGACGGCAACGGAACGCTGGAAGCTCATCATGCTGACCTTATCGCCATGCTTCCGCTGGTGGTCTCAAGCGAAGGTCGTTGTCTCGCCGTTACCGTCGCTGACGCCAGAGGCAACCAAGCCACCACGCGACCAGATCGCGCGCACAATCTTGGTGCCCACTACCTCGGTCGTTATTGGCAGCCTCTGCTGGAGCAGTTGGATCAAGAACAGCAGCAGTTGGCGCCGCTTTTGTCGGGACATGGAAATGGGAAAAAGGCGGTCTTGCGTGAGGCGAGTACGCTCGCGCATCTGCTCTCGATCTTCGAAGCGGTCAGCAAGAAGATGGTCGTGAAGCCGATTCATGGCCGGTCATTCGCCTTTCTGCCGGATCGCCTCTCGCGCTTTCTCTACATTTCTCCTTCCGGTTTCCGGATGCGGACGCTCGTCTTTCACTTTGAAAAAAGCGAGCAGCCCATTCCCTACCAGCAGGCAACGCAGATCTATCTTCAGTTGATCTGCGCGTCGCCGAATGTGTTGGTAACAGGCGAGGAGATCAAGCCTTATTGGCCAATACAGAGCAGCCCCGTTGAAATCAACCCCACAAGTTCACCAACACAGGCACCCGCATCAGGAGAAGACATGGCTACCACCCCGGCAGTAAGTGGAAAAGAGGAAGTCGTCAAGAAGTTCCGCGAGTTCATCGCGAGCCCCTACATCCCTGATCCCGTCAAGGCGGCACTCTCGGAAGCCCTTGTGTTTCTCGAGGCCGAGCCGCCAGCGGTGATCGCCGGAATGACCGAAGGTGAGAAGGTGATGGTTGGCAGTGCTCTGCTTGGGTTGAAGCAGGTCTGCAATCAGCTGCTATCGCTTATCGGTCTGGAAGCCCCATCCGCAGCACCTTCTCCCACCTTGCCCGAGACCTCGAAAAAAGTGACGAAGGGTAGGAAGAAGAATGCCGCAAAGACGGAGGTCGAGACCCCCGAGGAGAACCCTTCCCCCGGAAAGCCCGGAAAGCGGCGAATGACCGCGAACCTTGTGCTGTATGCTCCACGTCACGACAGCGAAGAGATACGTTTCTTCGATGCTCTACGTCTTGATCTCCTGGAGGCCGAAGTACGGCTCGCGAAAGAGGAAATCACCAAGGAGGAATTCGACACAAGAGTCGTCAAGGCGATGGACGCCATTCAGGCCTCTCCGTACAAAATGGAGAGCTATGAGCATCAACGTCGCAGTCTCATCGGGAACATTCATGGCAAGTACCGGCAGGGTCTCCTGGCTCGTGTGTACCTGCGAGCGGACCTCAAGGATCGCAGCGCGCTCCTCACCCGGCTGGCAGAGCAGGAAAAGCTCACGGAGGCAGCACTTCTGATGCGCCTCCGCCGTACGGACACATTCAAAAAGGCCGTTCCGCGTGACAAGGCGAAGGCCTAAGCCGTAATATTTCATCTCTCATCCCGTCCCTGTCTATACGACAGGGGCGGGATTTTTGTTATTTGTGCTACTATAAACCCACTATGGAATGGTTCATCCCTCGAGGAGTGTTATCAAAAGTAGAACAGCAGGCTGTTCAGTCTAAGGCTCTCCACCTTAAGGGAGTAGTTCAAAATAAGCTCTGGTCTGCGGCAGAGTGCTCGGTCTGCCTGCCTTCGTATGATGCGGGTTTAAAAGAGGTGCTTTCTTTGGCTTCTAAGAAGCAAAGTTCTGATTTAAAAATGATCGTCGTGATAGGCATTGGCGGTTCCAATCTTGGATCAAAGGCTGTTTATGAAGCGTTAGGAAGCCATGTAGACATGATTTTTTTGGATACGTGTGATCAAGCCTTGATTGATGCGACGGCTAAAAAGCTTTCACAACTGGAAACAAAGAATGAGTTGCTGCTTTGTGTCATCAGTAAATCAGGTGGGACGGTAGAGACAGTGATGGATGCAGAACTGTTGCTCCAAAAGCTGCGTAAAAAGTTCGGTTTTCTGCAGGATCGCATGGTCGCGATCACGGACAAGAACTCGTCGTTGTGGAACTGGGCCGAACGGGAGCAGATCTCGACCCTCGCGATCCCACCGCTCGTTGGTGGCCGCTACTCCGTCTTTTCCGCTGTGGGCCTATTTCCTTTAGCCATGGCTGGTTTAGACGTGAAGCGTCTTCTCAAAGGCGCGCAGGCTATGTTGGAGCAGGAGTGGAAGAAACCGGGTGATGGTCTCGCCGCTCAATCCGCAGCTGCCGTGTATCAAGCTTGGCGCAAGAAAAAAACGATCTACGATCACTTCTTTTTTATTCCAGCTTTTGAATCGGTTGGTAAATGGTGTCGTCAACTGGTCGCGGAGAGTCTTGGAAAAAAGGGACGTGGGATCACGCCAACGGTTTCCGTCGGCTCGACAGACCTTCATTCGATGTCCCAGCTTTATCTCGACGGTCCTCAATCCTCGTGGACGCTTTTTGTATCAGATCAGATAAAACAAAAAGGGGATAGGATCTCTAAAAAGCCTATCTTTGACGCATTGGTCAAGTCTTATGCGGGACGCACTGCAGCCGATGTACTTGCGATGATCGTCGAAGGAACGAAGGTTGCCTATATGAAAAAGCACAAGCCTTTTTCCGCGGTTCGTTTATCTCGTTCAAGTCCCTTTGACCTTGGATTTTTTATGCAATGGAAAATGGTAGAAACGATGTTTCTTGGGGAGTTGATGCGGGTCAACGCGTTTGACCAGCCCGCGGTTGAGCTCTACAAGCGCGAGGTCAGAAAGCTTTTGTCATGACCCCAAGACGTGAAGCAAGGTTGAATACCGTTTTAGATCAACGTCAGCCAACCCTGCAGGTTGTGATTGAAAACGTAGACGATCCTCACAACATTGGGGCTATCCTAAGGTCCTGCGATGCGTTTGGAATTATCGATGTACACTTTTTGTATACAAATAAAAAACAACCTAGGCTAGGGGACCTCCGATCGAAAGCGGCCGCATCCACGTTAAAGTGGTTGCGTATAAACCGTTGGGATTCTATCGCAAAGCTGAAAGTTTATTTGAAGAAGCAAAAGATAAGTCTTCTTGTGACGAGCCTTGGAGCGAAAAGCAAAGACCCCGCTAAACTCGATCTGACAAAGCCTGTTGCTTTTGCCTTTGGCAATGAACATAGTGGTTCATCCAAAGAGCTGATGAAGGTGGCGGACGCCATCGTCCGTCTGCCCATGGTCGGTTTTGTGGAAAGTTTCAACGTATCCGTCGCTGCCGCGATTGCCCTCCACGAAGCCTATCGGCAACGATCGGCGGCTGGATTATACGACAAACCCCAGCTTTCTAAGCTGGGGCGAGCACGACTACTCAAGCAGTGGACGAGCTAGGGTTTTTTGAGCAACACTTTAATTCGTTCAATAATCGTTTTAGTTCCCGCGGCAGCATCAGAGCCTGTAAGATTAAAAGTTGCGCGTTCACGTGTTCCTTGGCCACCAAAAGCGCGCGCAATTTCAGCGGCAGATGTCGCGTGTGTTGTGTGAAGACTCACGAGCAGCTCCCCCTTCTGTTGAGAGAGAAGCACAATGACTTTTGCTTCCGGCGCGTACGCAAGCAACTCATCAACAACGCCCGTAAGAGCCTCTTGGGTTGAACCAGATTCAAGAAAATCAGATTCTAAAAGCGTTGTCCAAACGAGTCCAAGCTCACGATCCATTTCAAGACGAGAGAGAGCACGACCCCAAATTTTAAGGGTTGTAAGTGGTCGCGTCCGCCAAAGCTGACGAACGATTTCATCGCGCTTTCCGCCCAGCGTCAAAAGAGCGGACGAGGCAGATAATGTTTTTGGCGTGACATTGCCTGTGCGGAAGCCGTGGGTTTCCGCGATCATTCCAGCTAAGAGAGCCGTAGCCATCGGTTCGTCAATAAGCTGTGCGTTCCAAGTATTAATCCAGTGGTACAGCGTTTCGCTTACCGAAACAGCATTCAGATCCACGAGGTTGACCTGACCCCAGTGCTCATTGGTACTGTGACAATCAAGGTTAATGATCGTCGTACGATACAAGAAGTCAGCCTGTGTCCGCGCGATTTCGCCAAGAGAGTTGAGGTCAGGGCAGCCAACGGCGATGATAAGATCATAGCGCTGTTCTCCAGACTTAAACGAAAAGTCTTGCGCGGTCCATGCGCCCTTTTTTGGTACGAGGGTGACGTTCAAAACGCCATCTTTTACATCGTACATAAGTTCGGACAGGGGCGTTTCACGGACGTTGACCGCTACATGAAAAGTTTGCACGGCCCCGACATCAGGACGGATCTCAATTTGCTTACTCAAAAAAGCAGGGCGGTTTTTTTCGCTCCAGCCTGGGACGGTGACGTCAAACGTCTTATTCAATTTTTGCAACAACAAACCACAGGCAACGATACTGGTGATCGTGTCTGTGGACGCGTGTTCTGGCGCCAAAAGGAGTATGTGTTTAGCACGGCCAATGAGTTCAATGGCTTGCTGCTCGGTTGTGAGTGACATGTAAGGTTAAGAACAAGCAATAGCCTAAATTACGTCATGTAGGAGAACCTGTCAACAGGAGGACCCTTTTCCAATTGCTATGATTTCGGCTAAGCTAAGGCCTATGAAAGACCCTGCCTCAGAGCTCGAATGGCCTAAAGCCTACCAGCCTGCTGATTGTGAAGATGGAATTTATAGCTCTTGGGAAGACTCGGGGTTTTTTAACCCCGACAATCTTCCAGATCGAAATCAAAAAGGCGAGCCTTTTTGCATTATGATGCCGCCGCCTAATGTCACGGGTGTTTTGCATTTGGGTCACGCGCTTGAAAATGCCCTGATAGACACGATGGCGCGCTTTGAGCGTATGCGAGGAAAACGTGTTTTGATTGTACCAGGAACAGACCATGCCGCCGTTGCGACGCAGGCGAAAGTCGAAAAGATCCTGATGCAGGAGGGGATGAAGAATCCGAGACAGGATCTGGGACGAGAAAAATTGATCGAAAAGATTCGAGAGTTTGCGGAACAATCCAAGATCACCATCTTGAGTCAGATAAAAAAAATGGGTACGAGCTGCGACTGGTCCCGTCTTGCGTATACCCTAGACGAAGCACGAAGCAAAGCCGTGTCCGAGATGTTTTCTCGTATGTATGCGGATGGTTTGATCTATCGAGGGTCACGCGTCGTGAATTGGTCGGTGAAAGGACAATCCACATGCTCTGATGATGAAGTGATCCATGTCGAACGTCCGGCAAAACTGTACACGTTTAAGTACAGCAAGGATTTTCCTATCAGCATCTCGACGACGCGACCTGAAACAAAGCTGGGGGACACCGCGGTCGCCATAAATCCAAAGGACGAACGTTATCAAGATCTTGTCGGTAAGATATTTACAGCGAACGTCGGGGCGAAAGATCTTTTAGAGATTAAAATTATTGCCGAGGAGATGGTTGATCAGAATTTCGGTACAGGTGCGCTAGGAGTGACGCCAGCGCACAGCCCTATTGATTTTGCGATGTACGAAAAACAAAAAGCAATGGGCAATCCGATCGGTCTGATTGCCGTGATTGGATCTGACGGTCGCATGACAGAGGCAGCAGGTACGTCTTATCATGGTTTAACCGTGGAAGAAGCGCGAGAGAAATTTGTGAGTTGGTTGCGGACACAGGGTCTACTAGAGAAGGAGGAGGACATCGTTCAAAATGTTGGCACGTCAGATCGTTTTGGCGATGTCATTGAAGCGATCCCTATGATCCAGTGGTGGTTAGACGTGAATAAAGAAATCCCTGGTCGCGGGAAGACGCTTAAGCAGCTCATGAAGGAGGCGGTGACAACCGGACTAGACGAAAAGCGGGAAGACAAGGTCACGATCACGCCGGAGCGTTTCCAAAAGTCGTATCTTGATCGTATTGAGAATTTGCGCGACTGGTGTTTGTCTCGTCAGATTTGGTGGGGGCACCGTATTCCGGTTTGGTACAAGGAGAGTCAGATACAGGTGTCAGACAGCGCACCCGGGGAGGGTTGGATCCAGGACGAGGACACGTTGGATACCTGGTTTAGTTCTGGATCATGGCCATTGTCTACACTTGGTTGGCCAGGAAAAACAAATGACTTCGCCACGTTCTATCCAACGAACTGGATGACCATGGGGTATGAAATTCTTTATTTATGGATGATGCGCATGATTTTAATGGGAACATACGCGCTGAAACAGGTGCCGTTCAAGGAGGTGTATGTTCACGGTATTTTGCGAGATGAATCGGGTAAGAAGTTCTCTAAATCATCTGGGAACAATCTTGATCCGCTGGATGTGATGCAAGAGTATGGTTGTGATGCTTTGCGTTGGAGTACGCTGGTTGGATCTGCTCCCGGTCAGGATTCAAGGTTTTACGATGAAAAGGTAGAGGGCGCGCGTAATTTGGTGAACAAACTTTGGAATATCTCGCGATTCATCATGACGCAAGTTGAGGGCGAGACGTCGTCAACAAAAGGGGAGGAGACATTGAGTGATCGATGGATCAAGCATCGTTTAAATGAGGTCATCGCTTCCGTGACAGAAAAAATGCAGACCTATCAATTCACATCGGCCGGTGAAGAGCTTCGTGACTTTACTTGGAGCGATGTCGCGGATTGGTATTTAGAGATCGCGAAAGTCGAACAGGGGAAGGGGAGGATCCTTAAACATCTTTTGGAGTCGTTGTTAAAACTATGGCATCCGTTTATGCCGTTTGTGACAGAAGAGATTTGGAGAAGGTCCGGTCATGCAGGATTGTTGATGATAGAGTCGTGGCCTACGGTCGTTACGGTCGATAAGGAAGAGGGGTCTGATGTCTCCGATTTCGAGATACTTAAACTGCTTGTGTCAGATATTCGAAAAATAAGAAGTGAACACAGTATTGATCCAAAGAAAAAGCTTCGAGTTGGCATTATGGCGGGTAAGCTCATCACAACACTTGTTTCAGTTAATCGCGCATGGTTGGAGCGTCTCGCTCAGGCCAGTTCCGTTGAGTGTGTAACAGAAATGCCAAAAGATTGGGTTTCCTTTGCATCTGGAGCGCATCTTGTGGGTCTCGATGTGGCGCAAGCTATCGATCGTGAGCAGGAAAAGACCAAACTGACTAAGGAACTAGAAGAGACACGAAGTTACGTAGATGCTCTTAAGAACAAGCTCACCAACGAGGATTTTGCGAGCAAAGCGCCTGAGAAGGTTGTCGCGGGTTTAAAGTTGAAGCTGAAGGAGGCAGAGGAACGCACATCTCTTTTGGAACAGCAGCTTGGATGATTTGACAGGCTTTACGTTGCTCGATACGCTTCAATTCAAGATACAGAAGCGTGCGAGGACGATCCTCGCGCGCTTTTAACTTCATTCTTTACTTTGTTTCCTGTAAACTATCCGCATCCTATGGCCGTTCAATATATTAGCGCAGAAGGGTTAGAAAAAGTGAAGCAGGAGCTTCAAGAACTAAAAACCACTGGACGACGTGAAGCGGCGGCTAAAATTGAAGTTGCGAAGGCGTTGGGGGATCTGTCAGAAAACGCAGAATACCATGAGGCAAAGGAGCACCTCGCTTTTATCGAGGGGCGTATTGCAGAGCTGGATGAAATTATAAAAAAGGCGATTATCATTGAGGATACAGGGTCCACGGAGACGGTTAGCGTCGGATCAACGGTGGACGTGATGGTGCAGGGAAAGCAAAAGACATTCACGATTGCTGGCTCAAATGAGGCAGCACCAGCCGATGGGAAGATTTCGAATGAATCTCCGATTGGAAGTGCGTTGCTTGGAGCAAAGGTTGGGCAGGCGGTTGAGGTTCGTTCACCGGCTGGAACCACGACCTACGTGGTTGAGGCTATTAGATAGCAAAACCCTATGTTGGATGAAGCGAGCGTACGACGCGAAAAACTTGAAAAGCTGCGAGCGCTAGGCATCAACCCCTATCCAAGCAGCACGGAACGCGACACGACGATCGTAGAAGCGATCGAAAATTTTGATACCTGGTCAACGGAGGCAAAGTCATTAGTGCTGGCTGGCCGTTTGTTCACGATTCGTGTTCACGGCGGCATGATGTTTGCTGACCTTGTCGATAGCACCGGTAAAATACAGATTGCATTTAAGGAAGATGATATTGGTACTGAAATCTTTGCTCAATTTCGTGATCTGATGGATCCGGGGGATATCGTCGAGGCAAGTGGAACGTTGTTTCTCACAAAACGTGGTGAAAAGACGCTCAACGTGACTTCTTGGAAGGTGTTAGCAAAGGCTTTGCTCCCGTTACCGGAAAAATGGCATGGGTTGCAGGATGTTGAGACACGCTATCGAGAGCGTGAGCTGGATCTTTTGGTGAATCCAGAAGTAAAACAAAAGTTTATCGTTCGATCGAAACTCATTGCAGGGTTTCGTCGTTTTTTAGACGAGAACAGCTTTTTAGAAGTTGAGACCCCAATGCTGCAGCCGATTCCTGGAGGAGCAAACGCGCGGCCATTTATCACCCATCACAACGCGCTCGATATAGACTTGTATTTACGCATCGCCCCAGAGCTTTATTTAAAGCGGTTGCTTGTGGGTGGATTTGAAAAAATCTATGAGATTGGTCGAAGTTTTCGTAATGAAGGTATCGACTACTCACACAACCCAGAGTTTACGATGATGGAGATGTATTGGGCGTATACTGACAAAGAAACCTACATGGCGTTTATCGAAAAGATGTTGACGACCGTGATTCAAAACGTGTTGGGGACCTTTGAAATCGCTCATGAAACGGGGACTCTTAATTTTGAGGCACCATGGCCGCGTATGACGTTCCGAGAAGCAGTGCAGAATGCGGTAGGGATTGATATCGACCGTTGTAAAACCACCAAAGACATCGAACGCGCGGTCGCCGATCAGGGGCTCAAGATTGATTTTAGCAAGTGCATTGGCATGGGCGAATATCTAGACCAGCTCTACAAAAAGACGGCGCGACCGAGCATCACAGGACCTCTGTGGATCCTGGATTATCCGGTTGAGATGATCCCGCTTGCCAAACGAAGCCCTACGGATCCAGCAAAGAGCGCCACCGCGCAACTTGTGGTGCACGGCGCGGAGATCGTGAAGGTGTTTTATCACGAACTCAATGACCCGATTGAACAACGAGAACGCTTTCAAGCAGAACAGAGTCTCGCGGAAGAGGGAAGTGAGGAAGCGCAGCGTATGGATGAGGGGTTTTTGAACGCTTTAGCACATGGCATGCCACCGACGAGCGGTATGGGTATCGGTATCGATCGATTGGCTTCATTTTTAACCAACTCATCAAATCTTAAAGAAGTCATCTTATTCCCAACCCTCCGCCCCAATTCTAGTGAAGCCCCTACCAGCTAACAGCTACCCACTATAAGCTACTCGCTATGCTCGATATCAAATACATTCGTGAACACGCGGACGAGGTGAAGCAGAATATAACGCTTCGTCGATCGAGTGCAGACATTGATCGTCTGCTGCAAGTAGATGAGACGCGCTTAAAGGCTCTCCAACGCATTGAGGATCTGCGTCGTTTGCGTAATGAGGTTGCGGAACAGATGAAGACGGTATCAGCAGATCATAGAACAGAGCTGATCGAGGCTGGGAAAAAATTAAAAGGGGAGCTTGCGACGTTAGAAGCGGCCTACGAGCCATTGGATGCGGAATGGAAACAGTTGATGTACCAGATTCCAAATAAAACGCACCCAGCTACCCCAGATGGCGCGTCTGACGAGGATAACGCAGAGTTGACCCAGTGGGGTTCAACAGAACGTCCAGCTTTTGATCCCCGTTCTCACGTTGAATTGGCAAAGATGCATGATTTAATGGACTTTGATCGAGCCGCAAAAGTGACGGGAGCAAAGTTTTATTTCTTGAAAGGAAAGTTGGCTTTGCTTGAGCAGGCGCTGATCCGCTATGGGATTGATTTTGCGATGCGCGAGGGTTTTGAGCTGCTCACAACTCCCGACCTTGCCAAAGAGGAAGTGCTTGTAGGTAAGGGTTTTCAGCCACGAGGTCCTGAAACGCAGGTCTATTACATTCAAGGTCAAGATTTGGCGCTCATTGGTTCTGCGGAAGCGACGGTGCTTGGCTACCACATGAAAGAAACATTGCCAGCGGAAGAAATGCCGAAAAAATACGTGGCCTTTTCACATTGTTTTCGCACGGAGGCCGGTTCTTACGGTCGTGAATCATACGGACTTTATCGTGTGCACCAATTTTCAAAAGTTGAGATGTTCGCTTTTGCGAATGCAGACCAGTCAGAAGCGATTCATCTAGAGTTTTTGCGCCTAGAAGAAGCGTTTTGGCAAAGCTTGGGGATTCCGTATCGTGTCGTTGACTGTAGTTCAGGTGATTTAGGAGGTTCTGACTACCGTCGCTACGATATTGAGGCATGGATGTGGGGAAAAAATGAGGGCAAGGGCGGTTGGGGAGAGGTGACGAGTACATCGAACTGTACGGATTTTCAATCGCGTGCTTTAGAGATTAAAGCAAGGACAAAAGAAGGGGAGAGGGAATATGTGCATACCTTGAATGGAACGATGGTAGCGACACCTCGCGCCATGATTTCTATTTTAGAAAATCACCAACAGGCGGACGGTTCCATTCTCATTCCAGAAATTTTGCGTCCCTACTGCGGATTCGATAAGATCGGTTAATGTCCTACCGTCATCAGATTCCAACACGACTCCACGCCGACCAAAAAGAGGGAGGGGGGACGTATTCGCGTATCACGCTAGAGAACCAGGCAGCGCGCACCCGATCTGTTTTTTATCTGCTGGGTGTGTTGGCGTTTTTTGGTTGGCTTTACGTAGTTTTTGCAAGTGACGCGTTTGTCATTCGCCAGGTGGAAGCGAACGGGTTGGAGGTTTTAGATCCGGTCGACGTGAATAGGGAAGTGTTTAGTATTTTAGATGCGCGTCCGGTGTGGAGGCCGTGGCCTGCTCGACACGCTTGGTTTGTTGACCGAGACAGATTGTCAGAAGTTCTCGTTGAACATCTTTTCGCTGAACGCGTAATGGTAGATAAAACACGAGGAAACGTTTTACGACTCAAGATAGAGGAAAGAGCGAATAGGTTAGTGTTACATTCGCACCAACAATTCTTTTGGGTGGACCTTCAAGGTATTGCTCTACGAGAATTGAATTCTAAAGAGCGGCAGGATGTTACAGATCGCTTGACTGGTAAGACGCTGACGGGATCACTAAAAGACGCTCCGGTGATCCATTACGACTTAAATGAACCGTTGGCAGAGAATTTTCACGTAGTTGATGCCGCACAGGTTAAAGGATGGGTTAAAGCAGCCTCTGACGTCCGAAGGACGGGTATTGAGTATCGTGAGATCCAGCCTCCGCTAGAGGCTTCCAGCACCTCTGGGATCATTTTGAGCAAGGAGGGCTTTCCTGTCCTTATAGACTACTACGCAGACCTGAAACCACAGCTAGGGGCTTTTAGAGCCTTACAGAAAAGCGGAAAACCAATAGGTGGAGTCAAGGAGTATATCGATGTCAGGGTTCCGGGGTACATCTACATTAAGTAGGCTCTAGACGTGATTTTGCTGGCCAACGGACCAGAAAAGACCCCATGCATCGTATAAGATATATTGTGCGACGCATAGTGAGCTTGTCGAATTACGCATCACTATTTCGCTTTAATCGGCTTGAGCCTCCCCCTCCCTCTTCCAAAAACCTTTTTACTACCTCAATATCTATTAGGCTGTAACGTGTACCTTGATAAGGAATTTTCAAATGGCGCTGCTGGCTCTCGTTTGGCACGCTCAATCTCTTTGGAATTTCAAAAATCGCTTCGCTGGTTGGATTGGGGGGCTACTCCCCTAACCGACCGAGGATGGAGTTCAATTCAAGGCTTCT
The DNA here is from genome assembly GCA_964349535.1 of uncultured Gammaproteobacteria bacterium. Taxonomy (GTDB): domain Bacteria; phylum Patescibacteriota; class Patescibacteriia; order 2-12-FULL-60-25; family 2-12-FULL-60-25; genus VGLT01. The sequence continues at coordinate 13,184 of CAYGGQ010000006.1, forward strand.
CATTGTCATCTTTTTTTCAATCTGCTATTGTTGAATGACAACTTAAGAATTATCAAGAGTACAGAGATGCTAAGGGATCTGGCCCGACGCTCTGTCCGCAACCGAGTTGACGTTTACGTCAGCCGCGGTGCGAATTCCAGCCCCGTTTGGGGAAAGATACGCTATCATTGCGACTCTTTTCATCAACGGGGAAAAGAGTTTTTATTTTATTCTTCTTTTCCTCTTTATGTTCCATTCTCCTTTTTTTACGGTCGAAAGTGTCACGTCGGGTCACCCAGATAAGGTCTGTGATCAAATTTCTGACGCGCTGTTGGACGCCTATCTTAAGCAAGATCCATTGAGTCGTGTCGCGCTAGAAAGTTTTGGAGGTCATGGCCTTCTTGTTGTCGCAGGAGAGGTCACGAGCCATGGTACGGTTGACGCTGAAGCGATTGCGAAGCAAATTTATCGTGACATCGGCTATACGAATGAGCTTAAAATCATCACGAATATCGTCAAACAATCACCCGACATCGCGCAAGGCGTGGATACGGGTGGGGCGGGTGATCAAGGGATTATGTACGGTTATGCGACAGACGAAACGCCAGAATATATGCCACGCGCTTTAGTGCTGGCTCATGCACTTGCACAGGGATTGGAACGGTTAAGAAAAAACAATCCTCAATTCTCCTGGCTTGGTCCAGATGGAAAAACACAGGTCACCGTAGACCAGGGACGAATCAAAACGCTTTTAACAAGCTGTCAGCACGATGCGAAGAAAGATCAGGGAGAATTAAGAGCGGAATTGATCGAATATCTTTTCAAGCCCCTCGTTGAAGATCTGAATAACGTTGGAATTTTGACAAATCCAACAGGCGCCTTTACTCAAGGTGGTTTTACGGCAGACACGGGTCTCACAGGTCGTAAAATCATGGTGGACACGTATGGCGGTCTAGCACCTCATGGTGGCGGTTGTTTTTCCGGTAAGGACGCGACAAAGGTAGATCGTTCGGCCGCATACATGGCACGGTTCGTTGCTAAGAATCTTGTCGCGAATGGGTATGGGAAAGAGGTTCTCGTGTCGGTCGCCTACGCCATTGGACGGGCTGAACCCGTCATGATTGAAGCCGTGAATGAACAACACGCCTCTCTTGGAGATATCGTGCGTAAACAGTTTGATTTTCGTCCATACGCCATTATTGAACGCTTGGGTTTGAGACAGCCTATTTTCCAAACAACGGCTGCGTATGGGCATTTTGGGAAAAAGAATTTGCCGTGGGAAGAGATTGTTTCCATATAAAAACTCCCAGTCTGATTATTTTCAGGCTGGGAGTTTAAGTAGATTTTAGATCACAATCCCCTGGTCATCCGCAAGGGCACGAAAGGTTGGGGAGTTTTGATAAAGTTCTTGGAATGAGTGGCCAATCGCCTCGATCTGCGACTCACCTTCAGGCACATCCTGAAGACGCCGCACGACGACAAACGTGTCGCAGATATCGGCAACCGTGCTCAAGCGATGCGCGATAATGAGTGCGCTCACGTCACCTTCCAACGCTTTCGCAAGTCCCCGCTGGACAGCCTTCTCCGTAGTTGAATCCAAGTTGCTCGTCGCCTCATCAATCAGCATGAAGCGCGGTTTCTTCGCAACGGCCGAACCGATGGAAAGCCGTTGGGCTTCGCCTCCGGAAAGACGCACACCACAGCGACCCACGACCGTCTCAAGGCCCTCAGACAAGCGAGAGCCGAAATCGACCTGCAGGTCACGCATCAGGGACCACAGATGATCGTCCGTCATCGTTAAACGATCTTCGGGGGTCATACCGTAGAGAAGGTTGGATCGGAAAGATCCGCTAAAGACAACGGACTTCTGCGGGATATAGCCGACGAGGGACAACCAGCTGTGAAGCTGAATGTCTCGGATATCGATTCCGTTGATAAACACCTCTCCTGCCTGAGGATCCATGCCGCGCTGGCAAAGTCGCATGATCGTAGACTTCCCTCCCCCGCTCGGTCCAAGGAGCGCCACACGAGATCCGCGTTTTATCTTGAAATTGATATCACGCAGGATCCCCTGCTCCACTCCTTTTTCCATGTAGCCGAAACTCACATGACGGAACTCCAGCTCGATCGGTCCGTTTCGCACAAGTTCGATCGCATCAGGTTTGTCTTGAATATCTGATGGCGTCATCAGCGTTATTTTCAGCGACCGGATGGACGCGTGACACCAGCTGATCTTGCGTTCAATATCACCGAGCTGCGCAATGCGATCCTTGAGAACATTGAGCCATGCGATGATCGGCCAAACCAATCCAAGCGACCAGCGCCCGCTGAAAATTTCCCAAATACCGAGCGCCGTCAGTCCGAACACGACATACGCGTTCAGCCCAGTGCGTTTTGTTTGAACACCGATAAAAGGAATCCAGATAGTACGGTCGCGTTTGATGAGACGCTTGAACCACGAGCTCATCACTTCCTGTTCCTCGTCTTCCTTCCCTGATGTTTTGACGCGCTCAACATGTTCCCATCGCTCACCGCGATGATTATGCAGCTCTCGCATATCTCCATCGAGAGGAACCGCCTCTTGCATGACCGTTGTATTGACTTTTCCAGACCAGAGCAGCTGTACGATGAAGAGCACCACCACCGCGCAACCAAATGACGGACTGGCGTAGAAGATACAGAAGAGTGTTATCACGAGAAAGAACACCGTCGATATCCCTTCAAAGAGAACGGTCAAAGCCGCTTCCCAGATTCGACTGCGTCCCGTTTGAATGGCCGCCGCGGACAATGATTCGTTTTCACGAAGGTGCTGACCGAGTGATTTTGCAAGGAAGAGACGATTCAGATTTTCGTCCACTTCCCCAAGAACAGATCCCAGGATCAGCTCGCGCGTGATCGCTTCGCGATGATGAAACCAGATATACGCGTTCAAGGCCAAAAACATCAGGATCAACAGATGCTGAATCGAACTCCAAGGGCTGTGATTCGCAAGGAGATCCGCGATCTTCCCTATGAGCCAAGGACCGACCAGCGAGAAGGCACACGCAGCTATCGATTCAAGAATCAGTTGTGGTGTCCTTCCCTTTGTCTCCGCTCCAAGCAGCACATCCCACACCCAAGCGTACGTCCGCCACATTTCACGCGGTCCGGCTCGATAGTCGCGCCAGTCTCTTGATTCCTCGTCCATGTCCGTTCTCCTTGTGGTTGAATTGTCAACGTACAAAATACCCCTGCAGGTTCTGCAAGGGGTATAAAACTTTAAGGCACGTGCTTAAAATCTCATATCTCTCGCTGAACCATAGCGAAAACAGCCTCGTCGATTGTGGACGCTGGTGTGAGTCGGCTGATACCGATAAACGCGCGTTTTTGAGAAAACGCGGTCATCAGATTGCTTGGTTGAGTGAGTTTCATATCATTGAGATTTTACGCCATTTGAAGCGTAGGCTGATAGAATACCAGAAATTGAACGTTTTGTCCAGAGTCAAAAAATCGACTAATAAAGACCCTCCGCGCCATGAGCGGCGGAGGGTCTTGTAGAAGGAGGAGGCTAACGGATCGGGTCAACCACTAGTGTTACGTCTGAAGCAGAGTGATCAGGACTGGCGCAAGCAGTCTGCATAACACCTGCCCCTGGAATAGCGATGAAATAAGCCGCGGATAATACACGCTGATTCATGTCTGCCAGCGCGAGTGTTCGCCCAGAACCTCCTAAGAACACCTTTGGACAGCTAGAGATGGCTTTGTCCCCAAAAAATGTGCTGTACTCCGTTCCAGCGGCAATGAGTATGCACTCCTTGCTTGGACGCGCGAGCGCCTCAACCGCGAGAAGGTGATCAAGGACGCCAGGCTCGTAGCCTTTGCATCGAAGATACCATACAGCCCAGTGAGGCGGCAGTTGACGTTGAAAACAGATTAAAGAAACGATCTGTTTTCCGCGGAGATTTACGGGAATTTCCAAAGCCCATGTTCTCATCTTATCCGGATGGATCACGGCATAGCCACAGCACTTGATCCATTCCCCGACGGTCGCTCTGGCACGAAGATTGATCTCCACGTTCAAAAAGGAAATCTTTCGGAACAGAGTATGATCGAGAAGAAAAATGAAGATTGTATTCATCAACGCCAGCATCTGTTTCATCATGATCTATCTCCTGTGCGGACGGTTTTGAAAGGAACGTGACCCATTAAAACAAGGACCTTCTCACGTGTCAACAAAGACGATGGTTCATCTACGGGTGAAACGGGAGTCTGAATATGAATATCCCACCACGCTTTTACGCTCGCGAGAAGATCTCGTGCCCAAAAAAATTTGATCCTTTCATAACTTCGTCGGTCTGCAGGTCTGCCGATAGCGTCTACGCCTAGTTGATTGCAAAGATAGAGCGCGCGTCCGAGATGAAAGCGTTGCGTCACGACAATAATTTTTTCATCTGTAAAACGAGAAGTTGCGTTTTTACAACTCTCGTAGGTTCGATAACCCCTCCCGTCGATGATGAGCGCTTCTTCCTCGACTCCTTGTGACAACAAATAATTTTTCATCACCATAATTTCATTTGCGCGATACGAACCATCGTCCGCTGTCACAAAGAGGCGTTTAACGTGACCTGACTCAAACAACCAGATGCCCTCGTCCAATCGATCTTTGAGCGCGTCAGAGGGGGTTCCGTCTCGCTTAAAGCCTGCCCCCAAAATGAGTGCGGTTGCGTAGGCCCCCTCTCCAGGTGGGGCTCCCTCCCATCGCTCAATACGATCGAGATAACGAAGTTGTACGTCAGCCACGACCGATCCAACGAGAGCGAGGGACACAAAAATAACGATGGCTATCCACCGCACCATCTTCTTAATAAAGAGCGAAGCAACAACCATGATTATTCCTCTGTACTCGTCGGCCGATCGATCAGATTCGCTTGAAAGCCGGTGCTCTGATCGGCAATTTTAAACACATCCTTATCAATCTTCCCAAATTCTTTGCTTGCAAGGTTGTACTGATTCACCGTTGTACCCAGATGCTTGCCGACGTTCTGAAAATGCTGCTCATACGCCGCCATGTGTTTCGTCAGCTGGCCGATTTGCGTGCGGATCTCCTTTGTCTGTTCCTCGATCTTGAGCGCGCGAAGACCCTGGAGCACCGTCTGCAGATAGGCAGAGAAGGAAGTCGGAGAAACAATGATCACATGATGTGTTGCGGCGGCACGTTGCAGTAAATTTTCCGTATCTGCCGACGCAGCCCCAATCTTGTTGATCAACAGATCGTAGTAAATCGCCTCATGAGGGATAAACATAAAAGCAAACTCCATCGTCCCCTCCTCTGGACGCACGTACTTTTTTGTTTCAAGAATACGATTCTTGAGATCGTTTACAAAGACTTTTTCCAGACGAATGCGTTCCTCTGGATTTTGTTCCTCGCTTAAACGATTGTAGTTTTCCAAGCTGAACTTAGAATCGATAGGGACGATTTTATCTTGCACAAAAACAACGGCATCGACGATCATCCCGTCTTTAAACTTATACTGCATTTGGTATTGCTCGGGCGAAAAGATGTTCTTTAGCAGCGTCTCCAAATAGTACTCCCCTAGAATTCCACGTTGCTTTGGGTTGGTGAGGATGCGTTGCAGATTGTCGAGTTGACCGGAGAAGGTGAGCACCTGACGATTTGTTTCTTCGATCTTCACGAGACGTTCGGTCACATCTCGAACAGCCCCCGTCATTTGATGACTAGACGTCTGTTGTTGTCGAGATGTTTCTGTAAGGGATCCTCGCAGTTCAATGTGAAGATTTTCAATGCGCTGTTGAATGAGCAGGAGCGCCTGCGGATCGACGGTTGGAGTTGGTGGCTGTGACGTTAAGCGGCGAATAAGCCAAGCTAAAACAATGCCAATCGTCACAAAACCCGCAACGATCAGAAGGATGAGAACGGTGATTTGAGACATGGAGTACAGGTTAGCGTATGAGCAAAAAATTATCCACATTCCCTTTTTTTCTGCATCTATGTTATCTTCCGATTTATCAAAACACTATGACAACAGCAACTTTTTCCGTGTTCCGTGGTCCATCAGATGACTGGGATCCTCAGGGATACGACGACACAGAAGGTGAAAATCTCACGGCGCTTGGTATGCATTCAACGGATGATAAGGACGTGGATTTAGAGGAGGACGAAGACGCGACCGCAAAAAAAGCCGAGGCTGTCATCGTTCCAATAGAGGATGAAGAAGAGGAGGTGGATGGTTTAAAGGCTTTAGAGAAGCTCGAGAGAGAGCTGAAGGTCGAGAGTCTAAGCTTGGGAGGTGTAGACGAGGAGTAAAAAAAATGACACCTCTTGGCTAAAGCCTAGGGGTGTCATTTTTTGGTACATCAGAGGCGCGCCATGCGAGCTCAAAAAGGCTTCGCACGGTGGCAGCTAATTCTTGACTTTCGATGATCACGGCAATCAGTTTTCCACGAAAGGTAGAGAGCGCGACTTTATTTTCATAAACAATCACGTCGCCCGTAAATCCGATCTGATCTTGCGGCACCCAACGCACATCCACCCCCTGCCGTGGTGTGAAGGGTTTGGTAGAGGAGTAGAGAAAGCGGCCGCGTACTCCTCGGCGCGTGAACTCGTCGCGCAGGGGCTGTAGATCCTCGGGCGTCAGAACCGAGTAGATGGCATCAAGATTGCCAAACTCTTCGGCAGATTCTGGCGCCGTACGAATCACATCATCACGAAACGCGCGAAGTCCTTCCAGCCCCTCAAACATTTTTACAACTGGCTTCTCCCCTCGTTGCAGAAGCTTGAGTTCATCGAGAGCAGATTCCATTTCCTGAAGGCTTGCTTCAATCGCGTGCGCCTTGCCACGAGCGAAGGACAGAAGACGTTCGGGTGATTCTGCAACGTACAACTGTCGCTTGCCCCGTTCCACGGTGCTCATTAAACCGTTTTGCATGAGTGCCTCAATGACGGAGTAAGTCGTAACCCGCGACACGTCGGCGCGTTCAGACAGTTCCTGAACAGGGACAGGACCTAATTCCAACGACGCGAGATAGACAGCGATTTCGCTATCAGAGAAACCTAATGTTTTAAGCAGTTTTGACCATTGAACCATAGAAATTAAAAATCCAAACCCTCTCGGGCGGCAATACCATGATAAAAATAGTGCTTGACGAGTTGCATATCCGTGATCAAATCCGCACGCTCCATGAACGACGCTGGCGCATTCCGACCTGTCAAAATCAACTCCATGTGCGGCGGTCTTTGATCCAGAAGGGCATTCACTGTCGCTTCGGAAATGATGCCAAGCGCTGTGGACGAGTTGACTTCGTCGAGAATAAGAAGGTCGTGTCTGTTCTCCTGAAACAATCGCGCAACGATCCCCATCCCTCTCCCCCCTTCTTTTTTATCCTCGTCGGTCACGCCAAAGCGAAATTTATTTGTCACGGGATCAATACGATCAAGACCCGTAGGAAAAAGCTCTATTTCCGGGATCCGTTCCGTCACGAGCTTTCGCTCTGAATAATGCTCCGTGCCACCTTTATCAAAATAAACGATGGCGACACGTTTCCCCTTTGCCGCGGCGCGGATCGCCGTCCCCAGAGCTGATGTTGTTTTCCCTTTCCCATTTCCTGTGAAGATCTG